>JASKZZ010000509.1 GCA_030147335.1 Herpetosiphonaceae bacterium
AACCTGTTGCTGCATATTCCAGCAATTGCCCATGCCGCAGGATTACCACGACCCACGGTTGCAGAATGGATCGCTGTTAATCGGCGTGTTCCACGTCTGGTCGATGTGCTCCCAAATGGACCTAGCAATCATCCCACGGTACGCGTTTTTCTGGCCGGAGGAGTGCCTGAAGTTATGCTGCATCTTCGGCGGCTCGGATTGCTGCATGAAGACGCGCTCACGGTAACAGGCAAACCACTAGCAACCGTCCTTGACTGGTGGGAACAGTCGGAGCGCCGAAAACGAGTGCGCGATCTGCTTCACACGCGCGACGGCGTTGACCCTAACGAAATCATCATGAATCCGAGGCGAGCACAAGAGCGCGGCCTGACAAGCACAATCACGTTTCCCCGTGGCAACCTCGCCCCCGACGGCGCGGTTATTAAGAGTACGGCCATCGATCCACGCGTTGTGGATGCTGACGGCGTGTACCGGAAACAAGGACGGGCGCGCGTCTTTATCCGAGAACGGGCAGCGGTGGCGGCGATCAAAAGCCAGGGGCCAGACCGTGTACTACCAGGCGATGTGATTGTCTTGATCTGCGGTGGGCCGCTTGGAACTGGCATGGAAGAAATTTATCAAGTAACATCAGCACTCAAGCATTTGAGCTGGGGGCGAGAAGTAGCATTGCTCACCGATGCGCGATTTTCGGGCGTGAGTACGGGTGCGTGTATTGGACACATAGGGCCGGAAGCACTGGCGGGCGGGCCAATCGGCAAAGTTCAGGACGGCGATCTCATTCAGATCATGATTGACCGAGTGCAGCTGGTCGGCAGCGTTGATCTGGTAGGCGAAGGAGATATCGTATATGGGCCAGCTGAGGGTGAGCGAGTGCTAGCTGCCCGCCCGCTACGACCTGACCTCGCGCCGCATCCACAGCTACCTGCTGACACACGTTTATGGGCGGCCCTCCAGCAGGTGAGTGGCGGAACGTGGGGCGGCTGCGTGTACGATGTGGACAGCATTGTAAACGCAGTTCGCGGTGAGCCACACCTAGAATTTGATGATTAACAAACATACGATATAGTGTGTATAACGAACGTAACAGGTGGTTTCCTGGCACACTGTGACGCGTAAAGTCGAGCTGGCTATCCAAATGGCTGCATATCATCCCGGTATAACACGCGATGGAGCCTATGCGTTGTTGTCACATGTTATGCTTTAGCCGGTAAAACAAAAGCATGTGACCGCTAGCATAGCTTTTGTGCTTAGTGAGTTCCAAAGCAGCCTGCCGTGCGCCTAACGCAAACAAGGGTATGCCCGAGCCAAAGATAACAGGATTTAATTTCACAATCAATTGGTCGATTAAGTTGGCGGTCAACAATGTCGCGGCCAATTGCGCGCCACCACACAACCAGATCGCCTTTCCACTGCTGTTCTTCAATTCTCGTACAACATCAATCGCATTGCTGCGAACAAGTGTTACCTGAGCATTTGGGCTATGTTCCATTGTGTGCGAAAACACATATTGCCGCATAGTTGGGTACGGATTCGTAAAACCTTCCTTGACCCCAACTTCGTATGTGTTACGCCCCATCAAGACGATATCAAACCACTTATTTCCACCATGTTTGTAGTCGGTGGGCCGTAAGTGTGCAGGAACAGTTTCTGGAAACATCTCGGAAAGATCAGAACCATACTCTGCATCCCAGGGAAATCCATCGAACGAACCGTCTGGATGGGCAATAAACCCGTCAAGGGTAGCTGCGACATAATACACGAGGTCTCGCATTGTTAACACTCCTTACTGTACGTGGGGTCGTTATATACACTCTGCTCCCAGTATCACATTCTGAGTCGGTGATGGCGTGAAAGCATAACTGTTTATGGAGAAGACACGTTCCATCTGTACATCACCGCGAGCCGACACGCTCACCCTTAGCTCCATCTTCGCCACAGATAAGGAGATCGTTTTCAGCGTGCTTATAAAGGGTTTACATTACGTTCGGTCTTGGTTCCCAGGTACCTTCTCTGCTGATGGAGATGTGATTCCTTGGCCGGTGGTAGGCGTGAGCGCAACGCCTGCAAGTGCAAGGTTGAGTATCGAGTCATCACCGAGCGCATCAAAAATGATGAAGCCTTCCACGATAGCTAACGTAAGGGCCGCCAAGGGTGCGCGTTCCTCCTCCCGTTCCACGTCTAATGCCCCAGCAATCCAGGTCAAAAAGGTACTCGCGATCTGGCGGGCAATCGAGCGAAACGGCTCCTTGTCCCCGGCTGCAAAAGTGACCAGTTCGAGCCACAGGCGCATGTAGGGTTGGATTTGTGCATCCTTCATCATTCCTGAAAGGAGGGGCAGAAGGTGTTGAAACGGGATGGGATCAGCCCGAGCATGTTCCAACACTACAATGAGCCGGTGTGTAACCAGCGTTAGCGTTGCCGTAAGTAACTCTTCCTTATCTGTGAAGTAATGGAGCAGCATCCGGTCGCTCGTACCAACGGCCGCCGCGAGAGGGCGTAGACTAGCGCCCTGTAAACCATAGGCAAGCACATGGTCGGCGAGACGATCAAGCAGCTGTTGTCGGCGAGCCTCACCTTTTTTCATATCCTTACATACCTCTTGTTTTTTAATGTAGCATATGCTACACTTCCTTCAATTCATGTAGCGACCGCTACAAAACACCTCAAGGGAGGTTAGTATGCTAACGCAACCACGGACAATTGACGAAGGAACCCCCGCTGTTGACAAACAACGCAGCGCTCTGGCACCACAGCAGCTTGCGGTACTCATTATTCTTGGTGTCACCTTCTGGTTTGTGGCAGCCATGGCTGTGCGCTTTGGTTCTCAGGCTGGTTTCTTTGGTCCCACCGCCAGTATAATCGCCTTTGCGCTTGGTATTCCCATCTGCTGGCTTTCGGTGCTGTTGATCAAGAAGGCTGCTAGGCTCGAAGCAGGCCAAACTGTACCAGGTATCGCAATAGGAGTCGTGGCCGCAACATTTTGTGATGGGATTGCGCTGACGTGGGGACGTGAATTGTATGGTTCCGATCCGGCTGAGATCACGCTTGGAGCCGCATGGATCTTGTGGGGGGTCGGCCTCTTCCTGCTTTTTGCCTATCTCGACGACAATCGCCAACCAAGAGAAACACGATGATCGGTCTAGCGTCGAAGTAGCACAATAACATACCAGACTCTGCCCTTCGGGTGTAACGCGTATGACTAACTGGGAGATGCGGTGGAGCAATCATGGACTTCGCCCACGAACATCGCTCGATAACGACCTCTTCGCCAGCAGCCCCCGTCAACAGTGACGGGGGCTGCTTTGTTATGGCTGCATAGGAACGGTTGCGGCGGATTTGATCGTCAGCACTGATACGACACGAGCCACAATTTCACAGAAGCAACAAACAGTTGAGCTTGCGCCCTTACACATGCAGCAGCTTCGGGCGACAGTTATTCAGTCACCAACGGGATCGGCTGTCCCTCGAGGATGTGGGTCATGCACACCGAATTAATACAGTAGCGCAACCCTGTAGGTGGTGGACCGTCGGGAAACACATGTCCGAGATGGCTTTCACAGCGCGCGCAAAGTACCTCCGTGCGGATCATGCCATACGAGTAATCCTTATGCTCAACCACCGCTCCTTCCGAGATCGGACGAGTAAACGACGGCCATCCCGTCCCCGACTCGAACTTTTCTCCCGACTTAAACAGCGGATTGCCGCAGGCCGCGCAGACGTAGGTGCCCGGCTCCTTGGTCCCAATAAAACATCCTTCCCACGGAGCCTCGGTCCCATGCTGCCGCAGCACTCGGTACGCCTCCGGTGACAGCCGTTGCTTCCACACCTCGTCACTGAGCCGCAGTATATCAGCCATACTATTTCCTCCTGATCTATTCGTAATGTTTTATGTTCTTTGTCTTGCAGGTTATAGGCCATGCCTCCACGTATCTACATTGTTATTCTGCTCCTTGGAACGAGTTTCTGGTCATGTGTTCGCGTGAGATCAAAATTGTGCTCGACATCCATCCGCGTTCCAGCGTGCAACGATCTGTGAAGTATTGCGGTTGAACTCACAGTCGCATCTCTGATACGTCGCAGGTTCAACTCTAGGCCCAGTAGGATTATGGTACACTCTAAATCACGGGAACGTTTGAGTACCGTTTGGATCCAGCTCTTGATCAGCATCGCACGCAGCAGTGCATGTGTGAAACACGGTAAGTGTTATAATGCGATGTTGGAATACGTGAAGGCGTAGTACGAGCGGACCCGCACATTTCCCAACACATATGATTTTGACAAACCCTTAGTGGAACCGCTGAACACTATACACGGGCAGCAAGCCTGCAAACCATCTCGGATTGTTTAGCGAAGGCACTTAACCTAAATCACCACGCTGACGGCAACATACTGCCGTGAATATCTTACGGGCTGAACCTCGGCCTTCAGGACGGCTCGCAATAAGCGGCCGGATAAACTAAAAAGCTGCTTCGTTTACGGAGCGGAATTATCTCGTGATTTTAAACACCCGCAAGGAGGGTTCCGTTGGCAAGTATTGTCTCCACTGCAATTGACGTTGTTCTAGCGACACCGGCTGAACTCCCGGCGCGTGTCGCACTCTTGGAAGCGGCCCTGCTGAAGAACGAACGGGCTGCGGAGGCGTTGGCCACGGCCCGTGCAGCGCTCAAGCCAACCGCGTGGACCGAGCAGGCGGTGACCAACAGTCTGAGCGCCAAGCTGCGGCCGACGGCCACGGTCACGAAGACACAGATGGCAACGATCCGCAGTTACGTGGGAACGGCGTTGAGCGAGGCCGATCTCACCACTTTGCTCGAT
>JASKZZ010000548.1 GCA_030147335.1 Herpetosiphonaceae bacterium
CGATCAATTACGGCTTGGGCGAATTTGCCGTCCGGAGCACCTGCTGGAGCCGCAAGCATAACAGCATTGTAGCCAAGCGCTTCGTAGATGCCGGTAAAGGCTTCGGGCGCTGTACCCAGATTACGCGACGAAAAGGGTCGCTCGGAGCCGTTCGGCCCCAACTCCGTGAAATAACCTTCGCGGTAATCGCGAGCACGCTGTGGAATAAGCCCACGAGCGGCTCCATACGCGGCTGGACCATCGCCACCAATGTTCTGAATGCCGTTTTGTACCGCAATAAAGTCGCAGTTGCTGTCGTTGCCCTGCCGACGAACAACGAACTGCTGCATACGCTCCTGAGAACGTATCGACAAACGCTGTTCCGGTTTGAGAACATCCCTTTGTCCCGAAGATGCTTGACGCAAAGAAGGAGCAGCCTTTGTCACCGGCGATGCCACCCCTAACACCATGGCCAGACCGAAACATACATTGAGCCAGTGACGCATAGACCGCCTTGTAACGAACGCCTTGCCAGGTAGTGCAAGCAAGGTGCAGCGCTCTCGAAGATTACATAGAAAGTTTGAATACGGACTAATGGGCCGGCACGTAATGAACAATGAACAACAAATTCGGTTCTTGGCTATTCACTACGATTGATGTGTATCAATACCGCAGTCTGCAGGGAATAGATCACGGTATTTCTATCGACCCGTTGAAGCGATCATAAGCATAATACATCAAAATACGCACCAGGATTGAAAGAGCCATAGGAATGCGTGTCTTTGATTGACGCCTCGTGACGTGCTAGAATGCCCAACTAAACAATAATCAAAATAATCGAGGTTTTTTTGCGTCGTTTCGTTCTTATTGTAATTCTAGCTGCGTTATTGACAAGCGCTGCTCTTCTTCTTGCCCCTGTTCGTGATCGCGTCCGTGCCCTTGTTCGACCAGAACCGCCGGCACGGATTACACCTCTTGCCGTTTCTGAGCCAATTGTTGTCACTGATACGCCACGTCCTACTCCAACAGCAACGGCCACGATCACCACCGCAACAACAGCAGCAAGTCCAACCGAAGGTATCACAGCAGCGGTGACGACAACGATGCCAGGGCAGGCGACGAAGCTTGCAACAGCCACGTCAACAGTCGCTCCAACGGCAACCAATGCTCCAACAGCCACAACGATTCCAACCCCGTCAAGCGTCGAGGTCAACGGCAGGCTGTACGATGCGTATATTCCGGCTGCGACCAAGCCACAGCAGTTCTTCCAATATTCCTGTGAGTTTGATGCGGCCTGGGTCATTCTGAAAACATATGGCATCGACGCGACCGGCGAAGAGCTTGTCAGCCGCATTGACCACGACCGCAGCATCGAGCCGTATATACAGGAAACCAAGCAAGGCTTCTTCATCTACGGCGGCGATATTGAAAATGCTTACTCCGGCGATTACAAAAAGAACTTTTTGGCACGCTCAACCGGCAATGCGATGCGCAAGGTTTTTGACCAATATAGCTTAGACAGCACTCCTGTCAATGATCGACCAACGCTTGAAGCAGCACTCCGGCGTGGACAACTGGTCTGGATGAAAACCACCGTTGACTTCAAGCCTTGGCGTCCTGCAACCTGGGTCATGCCCGATGGACGCACGTATCAAACAGTGCTTGGCAACGACCACGCTGTTGTGGTGATGGGTTACAACCAGAACGGTGTCGTTATTCGTGATGTGCTTGGCCCGACCAGCTCCAACAAGCAGCGGCCTTATGAGTACGAGGTCGATTGGGAAACATTTCTAGCGGCATGGGGAGCGCAATCCTTTGACGGGCTGGCCGTTGCGCCTCCGAATGGCCAGTAGTTTTTAGGGTGTCACAGCATCCGACACACAAGGCCCGAGAGCGTTATGTAGAGCGGTGGCGGCAGCTTAGCCAACCAGCGCGGCTGTATTTGCTTCATGCCGCGCTGCTTACCGGCAGCCTCGCCATCTTTGGCGTCTTTTTTAATCTTGCGATCCCGGCGCTTGGCTTTTCGCTCACATTCCTAGGCACACTCAACACGCTGTCTATCGCCGTCGCAGCCATTCTAAGCGTTCCCCTGTGGTGGCTGGTCACACGTATCGGCTTGCAGCGCGCCCTCGTCTTGAGCGCCTCGCTCCAAGCGCTTGGCATTGTGCTGGCCGCGTTTTGGCCTTCAGCAGCCTTCCTGCTGATCGCGGTCGCCCTTAGTGGAGCAGCGGCAACGATTTTTCAGGTCAGTGCGCCACCATTCATGATGGAGCAGAGCGACGAAGCGACCCGCGATCATCTGTTCAGCGCGAACATGGCGGTCAACATCGGCTTTGCGGGTATTGTCACCTTTTTTGCAGGGGATCTGAAAGCGTGGCTAGGAACGATACTCGGTGTAGGCGCTGAAACTGGGCTTGCTTATTGTGCTACATTTGCCGTCGCCGGACTTGGCCTCGCATTATCAATCGTACCGCTATTTTTGATGCGCTCACAACGTAAACCGGCAGTGCCAGCCGTGGTAAGCAACGTGGACACGGGTGCGCCCATGTATGCGGCAGCGAGCGAATTCCACGCACAGCCCGCGAAGCATTCTCAAGCTGAAGACTCTGATTGGCTGCGTTATGCTCGCTTTCTAGCCCCATATCTCGTACAGCTACCACATCCGATCCAGCGCCTCCTTCGCCGACCGACGATAGTGCTGCCGCTGCTAGTATCACCACTGCTGATTTCGTTTGGCGCGGCGGGACTGATCATCTATCTCAATATTTTCTTCAAGCAGCGATTCGACATCAGCGATGTCACTGTTGGCCGAATCATTGCCATTCTTGGCATCGCGACGGGTATCGCGTCGTTAGCCGGACCAATCATCTCAACCCGACTCGGCAAAGCGCAGACAATTGTTCTGACGCAAGTCGTGTCGATCCCATTTCTGCTGATCCTTGGCTTTGTACCGCTGCTCAACGTGGCCGTAGCAGCTGCATTGATGCGCGGCGCGCTATTCAACATGGGGTCGCCATTGTACGATGCCTTCGCCATGGAGCGCACCGACGAAGACTTGCGCCCAATTGTAATCGGGCTGATTAACGGTGCGTACAGTGTCGGCTATCTTGTTAGTCCAAAGCTTAGTACGTGGGTACAGGAACAGTATGGATTCGGCCCGCTGTTTATCGCAACGGCGATTCTGTACGCCCTGGCAGCGCTGACCAACTACGTTCTGTTCGTCCGCAGAAAAAAACATAGCCGTAGCCCAGTTGATCCATCCGCAAGCGAAGTTGTGTCATAAACGAACCACCTCATATGTTACGGCGTGGATAACTTTTCGCGCGCTGTTATGACGAACAGCATCTGAACATGCGGCACCGGAAGTGTTTGTATAATAGTCCAACAATAAAAACTGAAGGAT
>JASKZZ010000051.1 GCA_030147335.1 Herpetosiphonaceae bacterium
GGATCAAACATATGCAACGGCTGCTCAGTAGCGTACTGCAACGCGACCCAGCCTATCGTCTCATCACCATAAACACAGGGGAACACGGCTCCAGCACGACTTGTCGCGGGAACAACAGATTGAAGATCAAGGTCTTCTAGCCCTGGTTCCGTTGCAGAAAAACCGTCTTGGCTCCAACGCGCGACGGTAGCTACCAACGCATCACACTCTTCGTGACGCGCTACTGGCACGTCGGCTGCAATTTGTTGTAGACCAAGCGCATAGGACAGTTCAACCGGCATCAAAAGTGTTGCTGCACCTGCATAACTGCTTGTTGCCACACCGGCTAACAAGTACTGAAGCGTATCGTGCAGGGTCGGTGCAAGCATCGCCTGCTCCAAATGGCGCAGAAAATCACGCTGTGCGTACAACTCGTTACGTGTATGAACCGATTGTTCCAAATGAGCCAGCGCCGTTGCCGCATGACGTACCACCACCTCGACACGCTGAAGGTCCGCGTCGGTAAACAGGTTCGCTTGCGTGCTAAATAATTCGATCCAGCCGCGTCTGCGACCAGCCATGATTAGTGGTACACCTAGCCAGCACCGCAGCCCCTGCGCGTTGACACCTTCATCCGCAAACAAATCAGCGATGCGTACTGCATCGGCTGTTGTTTGGAACACAAGATGACGACGCAATGCATTAATCGGCGTTTCTGCGCCCCTTGGCATAGCCATCCGCAGCAATGGACGATCATCATGGCCGAGCCATGCAGCAGCAACGTCATACGGAATTAAGAGTTGAAGGTCGTTGAGCAGTTGAGCAAGATGCTGATCAAAGAGCTGATCCAATGTCGGCAATTGGATTGGCATTTCTCCCATCGCAGCAATTGGCGTATTCACAAGCATTATCTTCCCTCCACCTCAACCTGAGCGAAAAGCCATTCTAGGTACTTGGCGGAACCCGCGACACTCGGTAATGCTAGCACTTCCGGTGTGTCATACGAATGTAGTTCCAAAATTCGTTCGGTAAGCTTGCTAAACAATGAAGAGGTGGTTTTGATCAGCAACAGAATCTCGGCATCGTTGTGAACAGCGTCCTGCCAGCGATAAATCGAGCGCATACCGGGAACAAGATTAGCGCATGCAGCCAAACGTTCAGTCACAATCGCTTTACCGATCCGCTCGGCTTCGTCCATCGTCGACGCTGTGACCAACACTACCAACGCTTGATCGCTCATGATCTATCATCCTGTTGCAGCCGCGCTGTGATCCATTGTCCAAAAGCATCCAGAGAAGGACAAACAACATGCGCCTGGGAAAAATGCAGATCATGGGTCAATTCGTTGGGAATTGCAACAGCAGTCATTCCAGCGGCGCGAGCTGCGGTAATGCCATGCGGTGCATCCTCGACCACTACACACGTTGATGGCGCGACACCAAGAAGCTCTGCCGCGCGCAAGAAAATATCGGGAGCGGGTTTTCCTTGAGCAACCGTGTCACCAGTAACGACTGCATCAAACGCGTCCTGCAAGCCCAACTCATGCAGCGCAATATCGAGGTACCGCCGATGACCCGAGGTTGCCAGTGCGACACGCAGACCAAGCTCACGGATTCTTGCTACTGTTCCCGCCGCTCCCGGCATCGGGTGTAAATTACCATGGAGCGAAGACAAAAACAGCGCATCGCGCTCAGCCATAACCTGCTCGACCGGCATCGCCAGTCCTAGTTCCTGACGCACAAGCGTGGCACTTTCCAGCAATCGCAAACCAAACATGCGGTCCACTAACGATTGTTCAAGCGTGTAGCCATGATCCGCAAGATACGTACGCCAGGCAGCCTTTTGTAAAGGTTCGCTATCCGCCAGCAACCCATCGAAGTCGAACAGTACCGCCTTAATCACGCGTCACCATCCAGTGCAACAGAACGACCAGTCAACATTCGGCGTAGCGCACCGACTCGGCGTGGCCAACCAACTTCTGCTACCGTCACACCAAGCAGCATGATCGCTCCGCCGACCATGATCGCGCCAGTGATAACCTCACCGATCCAAAGCCAGGAGAAAAGTGCGGCGAATACAGGCTCAAGCGCAAAGATGAGCGCGGTGTGGGTAGAACTCGTGTAGCGCTGAAGCTTGAGTTGGAGTGCAAATACAAGAGCCGTAGCAACCAGGCCAAGATACAAAGCGGACGTCCACACGGCACGATCCGGTATTGGCAGTGGCCGCTCCATAAGCAATGACGTAATTGCAGCCAGAACGGTAACAACCAACAGCTGAACCGTATTGACGGCAACCACTGGCAGCCGAATTGCCCACCGACCAACCGCCACAATGTGCATCGCGAAGGCAAACGCACAAAGCAGAACCAATGTATCACCTAGCCATTGTTGTGGCGCGATGTTATTGGTGGCCGCGCAGGTAAAACCAGGCAAGTGGCAGCCCCACGATAACATCAGCAACCCCAGCACCGCTATTCCAACACCCGCGAGCGCCTGTCGAGGAGGTCGTTCGCCCCATATACGGCCCAGGAACGGCACCAACACCACATTCAAGCCGGTAATAAATCCGGCACGAGCAGGCGTTGTATAGCGCAAGCCCGTCGTTTGCGTCGCAAAGCCAATGAACAGCAGCACTCCCAATCCCACACCGACAGCCAACACTGAACGGCTAAGAACTGCTTTTTCTCGGAGCATGCTTGGAATAAACACAGCAGATGCACACCCAAACCGTAGCGCAATCAACGCAAGGGCTGGAAACGCGTCTACCGACGCATGCACAACCGCAAAGGTTGTACCCCAAATCACTGCAATCACTACCAGCAGCGCATTAGCCGTTCGTTGGCTCAAGCTATAACCCCCAACCTATATTTTGTTGAGGGCCATTATACCTAATCAAACCTAGACGCGTGCCGGTTCTCGATATGATTGTAGGTCACGCTCGTCAACAATCGGCATAAAGCGCGACATCTCAACCATCTTGAAGATTTTCTGATGATGTGGGCTGACATTGATCGCGAATAGCTTGAAGCCAGATTTGCGCGCTTGCACCACAAACTTCAGCAGCGCCGAAATACCGGCAGAGTTAATAAAGTTCACCTGTGCAAAATCCAAGGCAGTGATCGGACTCATCTCGCTGCAGGCCTGCTCAATCGCGGCGGCGGAAATAGCGTCAACGCTGGGCATGCTGATACGAAGAATAGCGAGGTCGCCTTGTTCTTCACGACGGACAGAAGGAGCCATAGTTGAATATCCTTTCTCGAATGAGAAATACGTTTGAGTGTTAGGACGATTTACGTTGAAGCCGAAGAGTCATGACTGTACCCTCGGATGAACTGGTAACCTCACAGTGATCAACAAGCGAACTAATCAGGTACATGCCGAACCCACGCAGCATTCCTGCATCAAGGTTCTCCTCCTCAACAACACGCCGGCTCCAGTCGATCCGGTCAACGCCTGTACCATGGTCGATCACGCGCACCTCAAGATGGTCGCCATTGACACTGAAGGAAACATCGACGGGCATGTGCGATTGACGCTTGCTACCATGATCAATCGCGTTGTTGACAGCTTCGCTAACGGCTAGCTTCAAATCTTCGATACGCTCCGCATCAAAGCCGAACGTGTCGCCTAGCTCTGCGGCGCTCGCGCGCACAACGCGCTCGAATGCTGGATCGGACGGAATAGACAGGGTTACTTGATGCATAGAACGCTCCGCAAATTAGGATGACGTCGGCACAACTTGGTGCGGCAGCCGTGCCACGCGACCACCACGTGCCACGAGCCGGTCGTAACGTCGCAGATAAGCGCGGCCAACGGGTGTGTTGCCGGTTTGGAGGTAGCACGCGCCAACGTAGTACAACGCTTGCGCATGGTTGGGTTGAGTCTTGATAACCTGTTCAAATAAAGGAACTGCACGAGCAGGCTCAAGTAGCTCTTTGTAGCACATTCCCAACAAGAACGCCGCTTCAATATCCTCGGGCTTGTGGGTCATCACAGCCCCAAGCTCTGCTGCGGCAAGCTCATGCTGGTTTCGCCGAATGTAAATACAGGCAAGATCGTAGCGTAGTGTTGACGCGCCGGGCGTAAGGTCGATTGAACGACGCCATGCAGTAATTGCCCATGGTTCATTGCCGATGACCAGGTACATGAAACCGAGCAGGTAAAACGCCAGTGAGTCATTGTCGAGCAGCTGTGTTGCACGCTCAAGCGCTCGTGCCGCCGCCTTGGGCTTACCCAGATCATACAATAGCTTGCCCATCTGCACATAAAGCTGACCTTCGGTGGGACGTTGGCGGGCGCACTCAAACAAGATGTTGTATGCCTGCTTAAGCCGCTTGCCTAGTCGCAACACCGTTGCGATACGCAGCCGTGCCACAACATAGAACGGATCTTGGGGCGGGATAAACAAGTATTCGCGAACTGCTTCTTCCCAACGGCGGCGACGCGCTAGCAAATTTCCAAGCAGGAACCGCGCCCGATGTTCCTCGGGCTGCCATTCAAGCAGCGCGCGATATATTCGCTCGGCTTCTTCTTCCGCACCCTGATTCTTCAGGTCATCCGAAAGGCGATAATACCATTGTGCCGTGTCTGCTTCGGTTTTGTTGACCAGCTCTTGTGGCTCAGACTCGGGCGAAATAAAGGTTGGCTCAACACGCAGCGCATCAGCAAAGCAGCGTTGCGCCAGCTCGTGAGCGCCGTGACGTTGATGCATGAGCCCCATGTAATACAACGGCTCGCCGGCCTGCGGACGAACTTCACGTGCAGAAGCATAATGGATATACGCTCGCACCGAGTCGTTGAGCTGCTGGTAACAGCGACCAAGCGCAAAATGCGCTTCATACAGGCCGTCATTATGTTCCAGCGCCTCCTTGAAAGCAGCAATTGCCCGCTCGGTCTGCCCGGCAGCTGCGAATGCTACACCAAGATTGTAGTGGGCTTCCGTTAACGACGGGTCGGTGCGAACAGCTTCAAGATATTCTCGTAGTGATGCATCCCAGTCTTCGGCAAACGCCCACGCATTGCCGATATACAGGTAGATAATCGCGCGTTCACGATCCGAAATTATCGCGCGTTGTCCACCATCGACATATGCCGCGATCAGCGCTGCCTTGAAACGATCAACAGCCTCGGGATACTGCGCACCAAGATACGCTCGGATACCCTGGCTGAAGGCAGTGCCCAGCTCTGAGCCATCCATGAAACGCTCGCTCCCGACAAACGTGTCAAGGTCGAGCGGCATAAACAACAAGGTTTCGGGGGGATTCATAGGTAGCTCCTGCAACGTCGCGCCGGAAGCATAGCTCGTTATTGCTTGCGTCATACGTATTGGCCTTCCGGTGACAGCAGCTTCATCATCGCACCATGTTACACCGCTACGCCAGATTCAACTGGCACGGCCGTCCGATATTCTTCTAAAGTAAGTCGTAGCTGCGACAATAATTCGCGGCTCAAACCACGTCCATGACGGGCCTGAACTATTTTGCCGAGCTTCGGCAGTGTTGCCTGCCATGTGTCAACGTCAGCGGGTAAATGTCCCAACTCGCACCATAATCCGGCTGAAGCCATCTCGCCCATAACATCAACGCATACATTACGCAGCTCAGCATTTAACTCCGGCAAACGTCGCCGCATCACAACCATTGTCACATCATCAGCGAGAGTATTGTCGCTCCACGCCTTGATTGTGTTAAGGATTGTCGCCATCATTGTGCGGGGTCGTTGCTGATGATACCGGAGCAACAACGATTGCAACCTTCCAAAACCATACATCCGCTCGCGCCGATCATTTGCCTCGGTAATGCCGTCGGTGTAGAGCAGCGCTGTTTCACCTGGTCCGAGCCTTGCGGTCATGGTTTCATACTCTGCATCCGGATCAATACCAAGCGGCAATCCTGACAGCTCCAACTCATGCACATCGCGTCCGATCACCACTGGAAAGTTATGCCCGGCATTTGCGAAGCGCAGCGTTCCCGTTTCAATATGAGCATGGACATAGATCATGGTTACCATACCATGTGGCATTTCGCTGATGAGCGCCCGGTTAAGCGCCGCGAGCGTCGCGCCCGGATCAAGCTTTTCTTTGGCGATTTGACGGAACAGCGTCCGTGCAACTGCCATTCGGAGCGCCGCCGCCAATCCATGTCCCGAAACATCACCAATCATCAGGCCATGCCAACCGTCATCAAGCGATGGAAAATCGTATAAATCGCCACCGATCTCGGTAGCCGGCAATGACGCAGCAGCCAGTTCCCAGCGTGGCAAACGTGGCACTGTTTGGAGCAACAAGCCCTGCTGTAATTCACGCGCCATCCGCAGATCTTGTGCTAGCTCAGGATGGTCGCCCGGTGACGGACGCTGTGCTGCTCGGGCAGTGAGCGCCAAGCGCGGCGGTAAGCGCCGGCAGGCAGAGCGATGACTTATGAGACTCGTCCACGACATGGAGACATCCCCAAACTAGCGATGCTGAAACCGATCAACGTCAAGCTGCTGCAAAAATCTTCGGCATGTGTCGCGCAGCCAAGCAACAGACACACCATCCAGCACATCCGTGGGTGATCGATCACTAAGCTTTCGCAAGGTGCTGCGATATTCCCGTTCAGCCAAATCAAGCCGCTGCTGGCCACGATAGGCATTAGCTAGATGAAACGACGGCAATGGCGCCTGCGGGTCGAGATACCGCACCCGCTCAAGATGCTGCACAGCCTGGTCCCAACGCTCCTGATTGGCTAACATCATGCCTAGAAGCAGATGGGCCTCGTGTGTTAGCGCATCAAGCTCAATTGCACGGCGTGCTTCGGCAGCCGCCATCTCCCAATCGCCACGATTTGCATGGATATGCGCGATCGTTGCCAATGCCTGGGGGTACTGCTTGTGGTCAGGCTTGACCTGCTGTAATAGCTTCAATGCATCGTCAAACGCGCCAGCCTGAAATTGTGCAGTCCCTTGCTCATACGTCGACAGCTGAGGTTGCACATGCACTGGCCGCTCCGCCCGGCGCGCCAGAACTACCGGACGTGACTCACGAACTGGAGCTGGATGTTCACGCGGAACAGTACGTGGCTGCGGCACAAAAACTCGTGGTAGTGGCTTGCGGTAAACAAACGCTCCTGCCACCTCAATCGTCTCGAACCGGTCAAAAATACGCCACAGCGTTTCGGAGTAACCAAGAAACAGGTACCCACCGGGCGACATCGAGTCGTAGAATCGCCCCATCAGCGCTCGACATGTTTCAACAGCAAAATAAATTGTCACATTCTGACAGAACACAATATCCAATCCACGCGCCCAGACAGGAAACTCGGCATGAAGGTTGTGCTGTTCAAACCGTACAAGATTGCGCACTTCAGAAGCAACCTCGTACATGCCTTGCTTTTGGACAAATCGCTGTCGAAGTTCGGTTGGCGCTACGTTGGCAAGTGCTCGACCGCGGTATTGTCCTGCCTGCGCCTTGGCCAAGGCTTGAGTGCTAATATCGGTCGCATACACTTCAACCTGTCGCGGCAGCGGCTCGCCAAGCGTTTGCAGCAGCGATATTGCGAGTGAGTAGGGCTCCTCGCCCGTTGCGCAGCCGGCGCTCCAGCACCGTAACGGAAGCGCGTTTGGACGATCCTGCTGTAGCTTAGGCAGAATATGCTCCCGCAAGGCCCGATGATGCGCAGGAGTCCGAAAGAATTGGGTTTCGTGATTGACGACAAGCTCGGTTAGTCGATGTAACTCGGCAGAATCAAGCTGCTGTAGATACAAACGTGTGCTGTCAAGCGCCAGCGCTTCCATGCGCACTGCAAGCGCACTTTCCAGTGAACGATGGCGACCACCATCAAGCATAAAGCCACTATATTGTGCGATACGATTGGCCAGATCGTGGAACTGCCCGGTTGAAAGCGTTGGGCGCATTAGCGACGCTCCTTTGTCACGCTATCGCGCAATAGCAGTTGAAGCCGACCAGCAACGGCGTCCGGTGCGAGCACTTCTTGAACCACACGAGCCTCGATTGCAGCACGGGGCATACCAAACACAACGCATGTTTCACCACTTTGAGCGATCGTGTAACCACCATCTCGGTGAATTGCAGTCATACCCAGTGCGCCATCACGACCCATGCCCGTCAACAAGACGCCAATTGAGCGGGCACCGTATGCCTCCGCTGCGCGCTGCATCGTTACGTCAACGGATGGCCGCTGCAACAACGCCGGTTGCGAAGACAAGCCCAGAACACCACTTGCATCAACGAGCAGGTGCATATTATCGGGTGCGACATAAACATGGCCAGCCAGTGCAATATCGCCAGAACGAGCAAGATGAACCGGAACCTTACATGCTGCTGCGAGCCAATCGACCATGCCCTGTGCAAATCCATCAGCGATATGCTGAACCACCAGCACTGCCGCAGGTAATGTAGGCGGCAATTCACGCAGAATTTGCAGCACCACCCGTGGACCACCCGTGGACGCGCCAATCACGATCAAGCGTTCAGCAGCGCCAAGTGATGTGTGACGCCTAACTGGCGATAGTGTTGGTTGCGCACTAAGTAGCTTCGAGCCACGACCACGACGAACTGCATCGGGACTACTGAGGGGCTTCGATCCGGTCCGCGCTCGTCGTAACAGATCGGTGCCAAGTGGACGAGACCCTCGGATGCGGCGTAATGATTTGCTGGCATCTTCTGCACTCGCTTCAACCACACGTGTATTCGCTTCCCGCCGTCGACCGCGAAGATGCGTTACAACGCGCACTCGCGACAACACTTTGACACGTCGGATCAACTCAGTGCGTGCTTGTTGCAGTCCGCCCGGCTCATTGCTGGAAGGTTTTTCCATAACATCAAGCGCACCTAGACCAAGCATCTTGAATGTAATATCGATGTCGAAACGTGACAGCGAAGCTGTAAGCACCAAGATTGGCGTCGGGTAATACGCCATGATATGTTCGGTCGTTTCCAGACCATCCATCACGGGCATCCGCACATCCATGGTGATAACATCAGGGCGCAGCGTAGCGACTTGCTCAATTGCGGCACGACCATCACGCGCCGTACCAACCACCTCGATTTCTGGGTCGGAGGCCAGCAATGACGTCAGAGCACGGCGCATCAACGCAGAGTCATCCACTATCAACACACGTATCGGCATACGATTCTCGTTCCCAATGGGGCAGCTATCCCAGCGTGGCAGATGCTACCAAAAGCTTGCCTACATGCCCAAAAGCACTTTGACCCGATTCGGTAAGTCCAGTAGGTCAAGGTCTTTGTTAAGATAATCGTCGACGCCTGCCTCAAAGCCGGCGCGCCGGTCATCCATGGATGTCAGCATAATAATCGGCAAATCTTCCAAAGCAGGCTGCTCACGCAATCGGCGACAAACCTCGTAGCCATCGATTCCCGGCATCTGTACATCAAGCACGATGAGATCGGGCATTACATCGTTGACGCGGCTAAGGCCGTCTTCGCCGTTGTACGCAACCTGAACGTCATAGCCATACATTTCCAGGCGCATTTTGACGATATCAGTCACCAATTTGCTATCGTCAACGATCAAAATGGTTGCGCTCATTTAACCCTCCAGCACGGCGCCGTCTTGGCTCGTGTGCTCATCGTGAGCCATTACAATATTGTTGAAGTTGTTTCAGTTGGGATTAGCGCCAGTAACGTAAGCCGGTTTTGCTTGGCCGCGCCGCGCTTCATGCAGGATACGTGAATCTGCTGGATGTCGGTATAGTACTGAGGCCCACTCCTGTGAAGCCGTTTTGTGTGGGGAGAAGGAGGACAGTGCTCCGCATCAACAGAAGAAACAAGGAGCCGCGTTTTGTGCGACTCCTGTACGATAACATCCAACCAAATTGATTAATCCAGGTCATGAGGCTGCACCTAATAGATCGCGGATTGCAGCTAGCAAGTTTGATTGATCGAACTGGGACTTAACAATGTAGGCTTGCGCGCCGGCCATGATACCCTGACGCTTATGCTCGTCGGAGTGCAAGCTCGTCACAATGATCACCGGTAAATGCGTTAAGTCTTGATCGGAGCGAATGCTGGATGTCAAACCAAATCCATCAAGGCGAGGCATTTCCACATCACTGACCACCAAATCATAGCTGACATCGGCGCGGAGCTTTTCAAGCGCATCCTGGCCATCCATCGCCGTTGTGACGTCATAGCCGGCGGATTGTAGAATTGAACGCAGCAACTCACGCGTTGTAAACGAGTCGTCGGTGATAAGCAAGCGATGCGTTCGATCCTTGTGCTTGGGCACAACTGATGTTTGACGCACACGCCGCCCACGTTGAGCAAGACCCTGTGTACTGAGCACAACCGCTAACGAGCCGTCAGGCAGCGGCGCGACACCTGCTGCGATTGGATGCGAACCAAGCAGTGGTCCGAGCGGCTTGACAACAACTTCCCGCTCATCAACCAACTGGTCCACAAGCACGGCAATTGGACGAGAAGCGCCTATGATTAACGCATGACTGCGCGGACCTAGTCCTTGGGAATTTCCGGCAATATCAAGCAAATCGGTCAGCGCAACCAATGGCAGCGTGCGGCCTTCGTATTGAAGTAGCGGCTGACCATCGACACGATGAACATTATCACGGTTAAGCCGTAATACCCCATGACAGCTCCGAGACGGAACTGCCCACAGCTGTTTACCCGCTGCCACAAGGAGCACTTGCGAGGTCATCAACGATACTGGCAACACGAGCGTGATTGTTGTGCCGACGCCAACAACACTTTCCACCAGCACCTGACCGCCAAGTTCAACCATACGCGACCGGACCACATCCATCCCAACGCCGCGTCCTGATACGTCGGTGATGATCGGACTCATTGAAAAGCCGGGCGCAAAGATTAGATCGAGCGCCTCAGCGTCAGTTAATCCCGCCGCTGCTTTTTGGTCAAGCAGTCCTTTACGCACGGCTGCCGATCGCAGCTTCACCGGATCCATACCCCGGCCATCGTCGCTAACCGCGATACGGATTTGGCCATGCTCGGCAACTGCGGCAATAGTGATATGACCTATTGGTGATTTACCAGCCGCAGACCGTTCACTTGCCGGCTCAAGTCCATGATCAACGGCGTTGCGGACCATATGCAGCAGCGGGTCGCCTAAAGCATCAAGTACCTTACGGTCGGCTTCAGTTTCCTCGCCTTTAAGCTCCAACTCAACTTGTTTGTTGAGACTACGCGCAAGCTCACGGATAGCACGAGGCAGAGTCGCAAAGACAGTCGCTACCGGCACCAACCGAGCCGCAAACACTTCGGCTTCAAGCTCATCAACTAGCAAAGCATGTGTGGCGGATTTGCGGGTGTACGTTTCCTGCTGGATCCTGAGCACATGGCTTAACTCACTCGCCTGTGTCCGCAGCTCGTCCATCTGATGCAACAAGCTATGCCGCTGATTAGTAGCGACCCGTAATGTGCGTAGTTCATTTTCCAGCGACTGCAATGCTTGTTGCTGCTGACTCAGCAGCATAGTTACCTGCTGTAAACTTTGCAGATGAATACTGTCAGCCTGCTGACCAACAGTTAATTCTCCTGCAACGGCGAGCAAGCGGTCAAGGCGGTCAACACGAACGCGTACAGTCGCTCGCTGCTTCACGGTAGGCGCGGAAGGCGCGACCTCCAACCGTGACATAGGCGGCGATGACAAAGGTTCAGACGAGACAACAGGCGCAACAGTGGATTGGATTTCTACAGGTACGGCGACTGGCTGTGGTGGAGTGGGATGCGGAATGGGCTTAACAACAGAATCCGCCGCGTCTTGTATCGCGACGGGCGGAGATGCAGCCGACGTATCGACCGTAGTTGCTTCCTGCTCCAACGGCGGCGCAGATGAATAAGGCGCTTGAGAATCTGCAACGGCTTCGCCTTTTGCGGCACGCTCAAGCTGATCGATCATCGCTGAAGTATCGATCTCAACCTTGCGCTGCTCACCGGCGGCAGTAGTCAAAATCAACAGCGTGTCATTCGCCTTGAGCAAAAGGTCGTTGAGCGACGGAGACAGAGTAACCGTTGTAGCACGCATCGCCCCCAGCAAGCTTTCCATGCCATGGGCAAGGTTTGCTACATCATTGAAACCAAGTAGGCGCGCCGAACCTTTAACTGTGTGCGCAGCCCGAAACACGCCGTCAAGCGTTGCCCGATCATCAGGTGCGCGTTCCAGCACCAGCAGACCATCCGCAATGGTACGAGCATTGTCGGCGCTTTCTTCTCGAAATTGTGCGTAAAAGGCGCTGAGATCCATATTACTTTGCGAATCCAGAACCAAGAATTGAGAACTGAAAGAAACCAGAGGGTGCTTGGTTCGCAGTTCTTGGTTCGCTCACTAAGTGCTGCTGGTCAAACCGTGTAGTCGTTCGGCAATTGCGGTAAGCGTCGCCGCAGCCTCGGCCATTTGTCGCGATCCGGCTGCGGTTTGACGTGACACCTCGGCAACGTCGCGCATCGTCTCAACGACTTGTTCGCTAGCTGTTTGCTGCTGCGATGTTGCGAGGCTAATCTCCTGGGATGATTGGACTGTGCGCTCCGCCATCATGACAATGGTATCCATCACTTGACCCGCACGATTGGCCAGCAGCGCGCCCTTTTCGACTTCCTTGACGCCTTCTTCGGTTGCCATAACCGCAGCCGAGGTAGCAGCCTGAATTTCGGCCACAACACTCTTGACATCTTTTGCCGCCGCAATCGTGCGGTTGGCCAAGTTTTTGACTTCGGCAGCAACAACTGCAAAGCGACGACCGTATTCACCAGCGCCCGCAGCCTCAATCGCGGCATTCAAAGACAACAGATGAGTTTCATCCGAAATATCATCGATCAGGTCGATAATCTCACCAATCTGCTGCGACTGCTCACCAAGCGCAAGAATACGAGTAGCAACGTCCTGCACCTTGGTTTTGATGCGCTCCATCGCCGCAACGCTTTCATCGACAGCGCCCTGGCCCTGGCTTAGATTTTCCATCGTAGCGCTTGCCGCGTCGCTCACTTGCTCTGCCGACTGTGCAATTTGCCGTGATGTGTAGCCTAGCTCCTCGATGGTTGAAGTTACTTCCGACACCGCTGATGCCTGCTCGGTCGCGCCGCTCGCCTGCTGCTGTGATGTCGCCGACATCTCGGACGCAGCGGCTGACAACTCCGAGGCCAACTCGATTTGCTGCACATTTTTGTCACGCAACGACTGATTAATCACCATAAGCTCTTGCGCCTGGCTGCGCGCCTGAGCAGCACTCGCGTCAAGCGTACGCGTTGCAATCTTGATTGTTATGGTAACTAAACCAACCGTCAACAAATAATTTAGCGTGCTGAAGACCAGGTTAAGGTCATGACTTTTAATCGTCTTGGGCAGCAGGACATTGGAGCCTTCCAGCAGCGCAAGGCTGAGGTAGCACAGCATAACAATGACACCAACAACCGCACTGTCGCCAATCCCGCCGATCAAGCCGGCTAAAATAATCGGCACAACATAATACACAGGCACCGGACCCGTCACGCCATTGTATGACCAGACCGAAATGGTAATACCGATGATGAGATAGATAAGACCAAATCGTCCCGCAAATTGTACGTTCCACCGCGCGACAAACCAGCCAACGATGCCAAACAGTGCTGCCACCGCCGCCACGATAGCCGGATACATCAGGTTCGTTTCGCCCGAACGCCACAGCACTGCCGAAATAATGCTCGACATCAAGCCGAACCCGATCGCCGTACCGAGGGAAAGCGCTTGCACCAAGGGCCGATAGCGTACCGCGTCATCGACATCATGCACGGTCACGGCAGGAACTAAGCGTTGTACAATCGACAAGTTCATGAGAGTGTGTATCCAGTTTGAAGTGCCAGTTGTGCCAAATCAATAACAGGAACAAGATCAGCGTTATCCAGAACAAGACCTACAACCGCCGGATGAGCTTGCTGCGCAAGCCATAATGGAAGTGTCAATCTTGGCAAAGCCCCTCGTAGATCTGCCTGTCGAACGTAAAATGCAATTTCAGAATCAAGGCCGGCAACCACAAGCGCATAACGCTCGCCAACGACCGCAGCGTCACCAAGGGCGGCGGATAAACTACAGGAGCGTCTGGTTGACTCACCGCGACTAAGCGCACGGACCTGGGATCGAACGACGGCATATCGTGCGGCGCCCGTAGTTACAATCAGCAATGAATCGTCAGGTTGCATAGTTTGACGTTACTGCTGCAAATGTAGCGGCGAGTGACAACAATGCTACAGGGCGACCGGCTGAAAAAAATAATCCAGCCAAATATTGCGCCTGAGCAGCAGGCAGCGATGATGGCGGTGGCTCGATAACCGTACTTTCAACTTCTACTATATCCGTCACCAGATCGCTGACCAGAGCCGCTTGAATGCTATCGTGCTCCACAACTAACAAACGAGTACCGCGTGTTGGAGCTGTAGTTGCAAGGCCAAGCAGGGAGCGCATGTCGATGATAGGCAGCACAATACCGTGATGATGGATAACACCTAGTATTGCCGGAGGCGTACCTGGAATAGCCGTTGGAGTTCGCCAGCGCAACACTTCGCGCACATCGCTCATTGGCAGCGCGAACTGCTCATCAGCAAGTGCATATAGCAATATATTTACTGTTCCAGGAGTTACGATCACGCCGCTTTCACCTACGTATTGTTCATAGCAGGATAACGACGCGCCCTAGTTGGGTCAACCTGTAATGCTAGTACAAGAGGTACGATGGCTCGCAGTACTCTTGCAGAGCCAGCACAGTTACACAGGTTATACCGTACGAGGATGGTGTCGACAGCAACACGAGAAAACGATCATTGTGCATAGTTCGGCTACAATAGGGATCATGCAAAGACCCCATCAACAGAATGTTATCGAACATGCGCGGGCCGTATTATGGGACGTTGACGGCACGCTGCTCGATTCAGCAGAATATCATTGGCAGGCCTGGCGCGAGATTATGGCGCAGGAAGGCATTATTCTCAACCGAGAGCAATTCACAGCTTCATTTGGCCAGCGCAACGACACAATCTTACGTGGCTATCTGGGCGCAGATTTGTCGGAGAACGAAATCCTACGAATCGGCGCTACAAAGGAAGCTCGTTATCGAGAATTGATGCAGATTGGCGGGATCACATTGCTGCCGGGAGTAGGACGGTGGTTACAACAGCTCAAAAATGAGGGCTGGCAGCAAGCAGTAGCATCATCGGCTCCGCTGGCTAATGTTGAAGCAATTTTGGACGCGCTCGACATTCGTTCGTTTTTTGCGGCAATCACGTCGGCTGAGGATGTGCAGCGGGGCAAACCAGATCCCCAAGTTTTTTTGGTTGCCGCCTCAAAGCTGGATGTGCCGCCCCTTCGTTGTATTGTGGTAGAAGATGCACCTGCCGGAGTTGAAGGCGCGCGGAGAGCAGGCATGTGCTCAATTGGTATTTTAAGTACACAGCCACGGCTTGACAGTGACATTGTCGTTCAAACAATGGAGGATTTGCCTGACAATGCATTCACACAACTCCTAGCTCGTGGAAGTGAATGATGAAACTGGATGTCACGCCGCTGCTGCCACGCATGATCACAATTCCGGGCGGTCCATTTTTAATGGGAACACCGGATGCAGATCGTTCTGGACTAGCGAAGCGGTATGGTGGAACACGCGAAAGTTACGCCGAGGAGTCGCCGCAACATTCCGTTGTTGTAGCGGAGTTTGCGATTGCCCAGCTACCAGTAACAAATGCCTTGTATGCATGCTTTCATCAAGCAACCGGAACACACATGCCAGTCACCTGGGGAGGAGCATTTCCCGCCGCAATCGCAGACCATCCAGTCGTTGATATTAACTGGAACGAAGCGCAGGCATTGTGTGCGTGGCTACGCCGTGAAACCGGACAACGATGGCGACTACCGACCGAGGCTGAGTGGGAAAAGACTGCGCGTGGAACGGATGGACGTGTTTTTCCATGGGGCAACGACTTTGAGCCGGACTATTGCAATGTCAAGGAAAGCAGCACGGGCCAAACAACGCCGGTCGGCTCATACCAGAGCGGGGCGTCACCATATGGCGTTCTCGATCTAGCCGGCAACGTATGGGAGTGGACTCAATCGTTGCAAGCGCCCTACCCCTACGATGCTGATGACGGACGGAATGGAACTGAGGCCCGAGTACGTCGTCGGCTGCCACGATTTTTACAACGCGTGCTGCGGACAGAAGCGGAACATGCTGCGCCGCTGACAGAAATACGCCGGATCATTCGCGGCGGCTGTTATGCTAACCCGGAAGGCTTTGCACGCTCAGCTTGTCGTTTACGGCTAGCACCTGAACGGCGAACGCCTTTTCTAGGTATCCGACTGGCAATGGACGGATAGCAACTAAAATCGGACGGATGCCATTATGACATCCGTCCGTGAGTCAAGCCAATTATCCACGATTATTGAGCGATTTAGCGCTTGCGACGCTTGCCCACCGGTTGTCGCTGCCGACCCAGGCCAGCCCAGCGTCCAAGCATTGTTTTAACAAGTGGCCAGCGCACCTGCTGCCAGGCGTTTTCAACGGCGGCTGATGCAACAGGTGGCCCACTGCTGTACCGCTCACGGGTGTACGCCGCCGCAATTTCGTCCAAC
>JASKZZ010000108.1 GCA_030147335.1 Herpetosiphonaceae bacterium
AGCTGCGAAAGACTGTCGACCATCAGCGTGGCGGCCAACGTTGCTCGGCCCACATGCCGGTTTTCTACCTGCTGTACCGTTGAAATGTTAATCCCAAGGTCGGCGACAGTGCTGGTAATATCCCGCCACAAACCAATTCGATCCCAAGCCTCGATGCGAATTGGCACCGGATACGCCTGCTTGGTATCGCTCGATCCCCAAGCCACATCCATCAGCCGGGCACGATCACGCTCGTGCAAAATGTTGTGGCAGTCCCCGCGATGAATCGTCAAGCCTTTGCCGCGCGTCACAAAGCCGACGATAGGATCGCCTTCAATCGGGTTGCAGCATTTAGCCAGTCGGGTATGAATGTCGTTGCTGCCACGCACCTGAATCCCAATTTTCGTCGGCTCCGTTTGCCGTGGCGCAACCTCGGGAAGACTTGACAGCGGATCGTCGTCCTGCTTCGATGCTTTTTGCTTGGCAAGCACCTTGCGCAGTAGCTCACGAGGATGATGGTCGCCAATGCCAATCGCGAAAAATAAATCCTCGACACTCCTGATGTTGTTGGTATCGGCAATCTCATCAAACGGTAGCGCCATGCCCAGCCGCTTCAGCTCCCGCTCCAACAAATCACGTCCAGCCGCGATGTTCGCGCCGCGCTCCTGCCGACGGAACCAGCGCCGAATATGATTACGGGCGTTGGTCGTCTTAACAAACTCCATCCAATCACGACTCGGGCCGCGTGGCTGTTTCGAGGTTGTAATCGAGACGACTTCGCCGTTATCCAGCTGATAGTGCAGCGGCACCTGCCGATTGTTAACCTTCGCGCCAACACAGTTATAGCCAACATCGGAGTGGATGCGAAACGCGAAGTCGATCGGCGTTGCGCCGCGCGGCAGGTCGATAATCTTGCCCTTGGGCGTAAAAACATAGACTTGCTCTTGAAGCATCTCGGTCTTGAGCGCTTCGACAAAATCGCGATCCTCATCGATCTCACGACGCCACGCGATCAGGTTACGCAGCCATTGCAGCTTCGCATCGTTGGCTACCTCGGCCTTGCGCCCGAAGCCTTCCTTGTAGCGCCAGTGGGCTGCAATACCGTGCTCGGCAACGTCGTGCATGTCGTGCGTGCGAATCTGAACCTCACACGGCTGTCCACCCGGAACCATAATCGTGGTATGGAGCGACTGGTACATGCTTTCCTTGGGCATGGCAATGTAGTCGTCAAACTCATTGGGCAGCGGCGTCCAGCGCGCATGAACCACACCCAGCACCTGATAACATTCTGCCTTTGAGTTAACGATGACGCGCACCGCCAGCTGATCATAAATCTCATCAAGGGGAACGCCCTTGCGCTCCATTTTGCGCCAGATTGAGTAGATATGTTTGGGGCGGCCCGTAATATCAGCTTGAATACCTTCTTTGTCTAGTTCTTGCCGCAGTCCCGCGATAACACGGTGAATAATTTTCTCGCGTGCTTCACGTCGCAATTGCAGCTGACGGCTGATAGCCTCATATTGATCCGGGTGCGAGAAGCGGAACGAAAGGTCTTCCAGCTCCCACTTGATCTGCCAGATACCCAAACGATGCGCAAGCGGGGCATAGATTTCAAGCGTTTCGCGAGCAATGCGCTTTTGCTTATGCTCGGGCATGTGATCCAGCGTCCGCATGTTATGCAGCCGGTCGGCCAGCTTGATCAACACCACGCGCGGATCGTCGGCCATGGCAATAAACATTTTGCGATACGATCCGGCCTGTGCATCTTCTTTGGTCCGCCCCTCAATCGACGCCAGCTTGGTGAGACCATCAACAATCGCAGCGATCTCCTGGCCACACGTTTCTTTGATCTGCTCTAAACTAACCGTTGTGTCTTCGACGACATCATGCAACAACCCAGCCACTATACAGGCTGGGTCGAGCTTGAGATCAATCAAAATATGCGCAACAGCGATTGGATGGAGAATGTACGGCTCGCCCGATTTACGACATTGATCAGCGTGGGCTGATTGCGCAATCTCAAACGCGGTACGCACCAGTCGTTCGTCAAATGTTTGATAATAGGCATGCAGCCGATTCAGCAACCCTTCCACCTCAAGTGCCGCCTTTGCTGTCGCGGCGGCTGCTTCGGAGGGCGCAGCACCATTCGGTCGTGGTATGGTATGTTCGGCTATGGTGGCAGTGGGTTCCATCTAAGCGCTCCATCCCTATTATACCTCGTGCCGGAGCCACTGCAGCGGGCGCTGCGCACGAGTGACGGGTAGGATAGCACGACGATCAAACTACTGTCAAGGATTTTTATGTCAACCACTAGATTATACGCAGTGTAGCGGCACATGGATTTGGAACAAAGCCCCACCTCAGCGATCAGGATGATTATTGAGCGCCTCAAGCGTTTTGAGACCTCGCGCCACGAGCAAGCCGAGCAATACTCCCATTAGCACCCACAAAACAAGAATTAACCAGCGGACCCATCCGGCGGCAAGAAATGACAGCACGCCAAACACACAAAATGTCGGCCCCAGCAAAGAGCCGACAATCAGTAATGCACGCAGTCGTTGTTTTAGTTGATGTTGGTTTAGAGCAGCCATTCGTCTACCTGAGTCAGATGCTTTTGTTCGTTTATACGCTGATCATAGTACACGATTTTAGGCTTATATGGAGAAAGCTGGTAGATGAAATAAGGTTACAGCACAATCAGGCCACGTCGCGCGCCAGCACGGACTGCCTCAGTGCGACTGGCAACACCGAGCTTAGCGTAGATCGCCGACACGTGAAATTTGACCGTGTGCTCACTTATCCGCAGCCGATCAGCAATCATCTTGTTAGCCAGACCCTGTCCAATCAACTGGAGCACCTCGTGCTCCCGTCCTGTTAGCGCCTCAACCAGCGGCTCTACATCACGTACATGTTGCGGTTCGGGCGCAGCTACCAGTTTGGACGCAACATTGGGATGCAGCACGATCAACCCATGGTATAGCGCGACCACCGTAGCGATTAGCTCATCAGCTGTCGCATCACTCGGCAGCACTCCCCAGGCAAACGGAGCGGATTGAGGCGCCGCAATTGCATCCCAATCATCGACAAGAAACAACATGCCGCGCAGCTTATCGACACCAGGAATACTACTTTGAGCAGGCATACCATGCACAACCGCGATCTCAGCTCCACGCAGCGG
>JASKZZ010000159.1 GCA_030147335.1 Herpetosiphonaceae bacterium
AGCAGCAACGACTACTCACGCGCAGGGCTTGGTACCAGCGCCACGCGTACAAGCCGAATTCCGGTGTACCAAAGCAA
Source organism: Herpetosiphonaceae bacterium (assembly GCA_030147335.1). Classification (GTDB taxonomy): domain Bacteria; phylum Chloroflexota; class Chloroflexia; order Chloroflexales; family Kallotenuaceae; genus LB3-1. Next base: position 78 of record JASKZZ010000159.1, read on the forward strand.
TACGTTAATCTATGGCACGAATCCATAGTCATAGCTCCGGGGGTGTTCTTGTTGCCAAAGAACACCCCCAAACAAATTGGAGAAACCAAAAGGAAGGTTGGTTAAGTCGTGGACTACTTCGCCACCATCGGCGGTGAACAAGGCACGAATTCGATTCTGGTATCACAAGCGGAATGTGCGCCGGATTTATGAAGCATAGCGAAAGGGGCGTACTTTCACATACTTCCCGCGAGCTTTTTCTTGTACCACTAACCTCGGATTGTTATAACGTGGGTCAAGCTGACGCACCTGAATAGCGTCGTAACCCCGTTCGCCAGACCCATCTCGCCAGTGCTAGCAGGAGCATGCTTAGTGCGGCGGCTCCCATCAGCGTTGACAGCGTTAGACGTCCGGTCAGCGCCTCAGCAGGCACCGTGACGGCGAATGCGACCGGCACAAGAAACGTCAGGCCCGTTTGCAACCAAGCTGGGTAAATTCCAACCGGCCAGCGACCTGCTTGATAAACGCCTTGAAACAATTCCAAAACGTTTTCCATGCGCACGACCCAAAATGCGCCGGTCGTCAATATCAGCCAGAAGCTGTAGATCATAAGCGTGCCTAACAACAAAGCGACGACAAAGCTAAGCGACTGTAGCACGCCGATCCGCAGCTGAAGCTGGTACACCGCGTACAGCAGCACAAGCAGCCCCATCACGATGTCCACTATCTGCCAGATGCGGATTTCGCGCACACTAACTAAAATCTGTGAGTCGGCGGGTTTGGTGAGTGCATAGTCCAGAGTGCCTTCCTGCACATCACCCATGAGCCGTTCCATGTTCGGTTGAATCGCCGTCCGGATCAGGCCACCCATCAAAATATGAACACCCATCACCACCAGCAGTTCAGTCCGCGACCAGCCACCTAGTTCATTGGTATGACTGAATACCAGCGCAAGCCCAACCAGGCCGGTAACGAGTGCGAGCAAGGATTGAAAGACTTGCACGAAAAAGTTGACGCGATACTGCAATTCGTTCATCGCACTGACACGCAGGTGCAACCAGAAAAGGCGAAACAGGTCCATGCATCAGGCTCCCACGGCAGAGTAACGACGAATACCGAAGCGCCAAAGAATTCCTATCAACCCTAACCCTATCAAAATCCATAAAGCTTGCATACCAAAGCCGTAGAGAATTTGTTGCGGCGTGAGCTGCCCGATCAACACCTCAATTGGGTAGCCGAATGCCCACTGAAATGGCAAAAATTCAGCGATTTGTTGCGCCCAGCTCGGCAGCAGAGATATTGGAACGAGACGGCCTGACAACAATAGCTCCAGGGTAAAGTACAGCTCGAAGAGCGCCCCTACACGCGTGGTCCAGAATGTGATCAAGCCAAGCGCCCATAACAGCATGGTGCGCACCAGATACGCGCCCCAGATCGCGACAAAGAATGCGACGCCTTCAAGCAGTGTCGGGTTTAATGTGGGCCGGAAGATCAAAGCCAGGATGGCAGCGAGCGGCAGCCAAAGAATGATCACGACAACCTTCCAACCCGCAAAGAAGGCAATATCGTAGTGAAGGGGATGAACCGGGCGTAGTAGCATTCCTGAGAGCTGACCGCGTTGAATACGGAATTCCCAACCATACGGCGTGAACACAATGTTCATGTTCCGCACCAGCGTCCAGACAATGTAATACGCAGCAAATTCCCCAGGCGTGTAACCGCCTACCACACCACCTTGCGATTGCGCGACCGTGGTCCAAACGACCAAATAAATAACCGGCTCCGCAATCATGCCGATCATGTAGAAGTAGTTGGCGACCCGGTACTGAAACTGGCTCACGATTGCCAGCTTCATCGTCTGGAGGTAGAGGTCAAGCAATGACGTCACAGAACCGCCTCCTGCGCGAACACACGCTCGATCACGTCTTCAATCGGTGGATCTTCAACGCTCAAATCGGTGACTTGCAAATCAGCCAGCAAGCGCGCAGTAATTCGCGAGGTTTCCGCTTTCGGCACACGCAGCGTTACCTTTCCCGCATCTTTCTCCACCACCTCGCCGTAGACTTCAAAATCAACAGTTGGATCATCCAATGTGACCTCGATCGTTTTATAGGCGGCGAAACGTCCCGCGAGTGCAGCCAACTCACCGTCGAATAAGAGTTGCCCTTGATGGATGACGATTACACGTCGGCAGAGCGCTTCCACATCCGCCATGTAATGGCTCGTCAGCAATACTGTCGCACCGTAGCGCTGGTTGTATTCAGCGACAAATTTACGGATCCGACGCTGCATTGTCACGTCAAGGCCAATTGTCGGCTCGTCGAGGAACAGCACCTTTGGCCGATGCAGCAGTGCGCCAGCGATTTCCATTTTCATGCGCTCGCCCAGCGAAAGGTTGCGGACCGGCTTATGGACCAGGCTTTGCAAATCCAACAGTTCGATGAAATCATCGCGCGTGCGCTTAAATTCTGCCTCGGGAATGCGATAAATTGCTCGATTAAGCTCGAACGAATCGATTGCCGGAATATCCCACTGGAGCTGATTGCGCTGGCCCATGACCAACGTGATTTGACGCAGAAAATTCTTCTCGCGTCGTTCCGGCACGTGACCAATCACGCTCACTTCGCCGCCCGACGGGTACAGCAAGCCCGAAAGCATCTTCAGGGTCGTTGTTTTCCCTGCACCGTTCGGCCCCAGAAAGCCAACGACTTCACCGGGCGCAACGTCAAAGGTGATACTATCAACGGCTTTGACCTCACGCGATGTACGACGCACCAGACTCCGCAGCGCCGCCTTTAGTCCCGCCTCGCGCTCCGGCACGACATACGTTTTTCGTAAATCCTTGACGTGAATTGCAGATGTTGTTATAGACACACCCACCTCGAATTACAGTGATTTGCTTATGGATTCAAATGTGTATCAGACGTGGCGCATCAAGCCCGACCTTGAGGATGTGCCGTTTCAAGCCGTGGAGGTGTTCGACTTTTGCGTGCATCAAACGGCTTGATTGTTGCCACCGACCAAGTTTCCCCGGCCACCCGCTAGTGTTCGTTTAAGCACTAACGATGAGACAACGTGCATCTCGCCACAAATACCCCAATCAGATGGAAGCCAACGTACACTGCCCCATGTTATCACGCTTTTGATGCACGCCTGACATGCCAGACGCGCCACGATTAGCTCGTTGTCCAGATCGGACATGTGGTGGGCATCTGGTACATATCGAGTGTCCTTTTGTTCGCGTACTAACTGTTGAAACCAAGACGGTTAAGTTCGGATTTGAGTGGCGCGATATCGTCCAGGATCAACGGAATTGAACTTCTGTCCGCATCGTTGCCACGGAACAAGACTTCCGTGGTGTGGATATTTTTACCATCGACGAGTATTTGCAATTGGTTGGTCGGCTCGAATCCTCCTCGGATATGCAGCCGCACCGGCTCGTTGTACCTTGCTTCTACGAGTAATCCATTCCGATCCACAACGTCCCAGGTCTCTTCCGAAAATCCTAACGATGCATTACGATAGCCGCCCACAATCGATTTATTGAACGCATCCGCGAGTGCTGAGAACCGTGGGTCGGATGGTCCGATTTCGGTGCGTTCTCCACGATCAATCACGGTAATTAGTTGCGGCTCGGCATCAAATTGCGTTGAGAACCAGAGCCAATCACCAGATGTAACGGCCGGAAAGATGTAATAAAAGCCGACAACGATGAGCACTACTATTACGACCAGGCTGAGAAGATTGCCACCGGTTCGTTGAGGTGATGTTTGAGACCTACGCCGTTTCGCTGCTTGAGCCATAACCCATCCTCCTTTAGCAAGACTATGCAGACGAACTGAATATTAAGATTGAGCGAATGTTTGTTACTGGCGCTGCCTCCATCTTAGTACCGCTGCTTTGGCGCTGCAACTGGTTCTATGGCAGTGCGAGTGTTACTTATTATCAAATGGTTTGTCACTTTTTGATAACGCAGCAACACAATATCACAAATCTGTTGTTGTAGTCAATAGGTTTGTTACATTTAATAGGAAGTCCAGTAAACGCCTTAGTGGGTAATACAGGCGATAAAATATGAGGTTTGCTACATTTACCAGAGCAACTGCACAAATCACTGTAAACTACAATTGTGAACCTGGGGAGGATGTAAAAGGTCAATGAGCGCAGCAGCAACATGTAGGAGTGTTCATGTCTTTATTACCACAGCATATCAACGCTACAACCTATTGGCCAGAGGCGCACGCACGGCCCCTTTCTTTTTGGGAGCCTGCTCTTACATATGTGACAACACTTCATCTTCCCACATCTGAGTCTTGGGTCCGCGCATCGCTTGGACGAAACGTCGTGTTTCTCAGTCCAACAACGGTTGTCAAGTTTGGGCCGCCATGCTGGGTAGGTGATATGGCACGGGAAGCTGCAGTGCTCAAATCTGTTGCTCATCGTCTGCCGGTTGCAACTCCGGTCGTTATAGCCGAAGGACAGATCGATGGCTGGGAGTATCTGATTCAAGAACGACTGCCTGGAATTAATTTGTGGGACGTATGGAAGGAACTCGACTCAGCAGCACGGGTTGATCTTGCGGAGCAGCATGGCTTCCTGATGGCTGCGCTCCACGCGATCCCTTACGACACACTCCCCGATCTGTTGCATTTCAACTGGACGAGCATGCTCACTGAACAAGCTGCCAGCTGTACCGCTGCAATGCTGGCATCGGGTGTGGATGCATCCCTTGTCGTCCAGGTCGATCCGTATCTTGCATCTGTACTACCGCTGCTGATGAATGAGATGCCTCACGTCTTGGTGCATGGTGATCTTACCCATCTCAATGTGCTCGTCGCGCAGTATCATGGGCGCTGGCAGATTAGCGGCCTTATCGACTGGGGTGATGTCAAGATCGGGCCACGGACACACGAATTTATCTCGCCGGGGGTGCATATGTATCGCGGAGATCGTGTGGCACTAGAGGCATGGTATCGTGGTTATGGGCTGACAATTGACGAGCGTACCGTAGAGTTCGAACATCTTATCATGGCCCGCGCCATGTTGTACTATGCCGACGAGTTTGCGACATATATGCGAGCGGTGGCTGGTGCTGACGAAG
>JASKZZ010000181.1 GCA_030147335.1 Herpetosiphonaceae bacterium
CCGTAGAGCTGCAGCGCTTATGCTATGTGCAACACTTGGCCTTGTTGGCTGTGATGTTGTAGGCACCGAGGGTCAAACAGGTAGGCTTGCTCCTACTGAGCAAGCTCCTTCGCAGCCAGGACAAACCGCGCCACAAACCGGAAATCAGACAGCGCCGCGTGCTACATCAACGGCACCCTTGGGTGATCAGCAAATTGGCCGTGGAGGCGTTGCGTACGCGCAGGAGCAGCCAACGCCATTACCGGGTGATGCTACGGTGTTATCAGAGTACGAGCGCATCGTTAACAACGTGTATGGTCGCAACATCAACGCAGTCGTCAACTTATCTGACGGCCAAAGCACTGGCTCCGGCTTTATCATCGACGGCCAAGGCCATATTATCACCAATAACCATGTGGTTGAAGGCATGACCGAAATCGGTATTACCTTTGGCGATGGTAGTCCTGGGCGTGGAACGCTTGTAGGAACGTTCCCCCAGGGAGACATCGCGGTTGTCCGGGCCGAGCAGTTGCCGCAGGGAATTGAACCGGTTGAGCTTGGCGACTCAGCACAGGTGCAAGTCGGCCAAATCACTGTTGCAATTGGCAGTCCCCTTGGACTACAACAAACAGTCACCTCTGGCATCATCAGCGCGATCAATCGCTCGGCAGAAGATCTTGGTGAGCAAGATCCGCAAAGCAGCTTGCAGGGCTTGATTCAGACCGACGCTTCGATCAATCCCGGTAACTCGGGCGGTCCCTTGTTCGACTCACGTGGTCGAGTGATCGGCATGAATACGTTGATTGCTACCCGCAACCAGGGTAACGTCGGCCTCGGCTTTGCCGTCCCCGTCAATCGCATCAAGCGCGTTGCGCGTCAGCTGATTGAGACAGGTCGTTATCAGCGACCGCTGCTTGGCGTAACGATTGAGCGCATCATTCCAACATTGGCGCAAGAGTTAAAATTCCCGACAACGAGCGGCGTTATGATTGTAGAGGTATCAGAAGGCGGGCCGGCGGCACAAGCAGGGCTGCGTGGCGCGACTGAAGGCGTGCAACTGCGGAGCGGACGTGATTACCCGACCAACGGTGACATTATTGTTGGTGTCAACGGCCAGCAGGTACGTACGCCCGGCGATTTGCGCAATATCATCGAGACCGAAGCTGACGTAGGCGATACCATTACCATCACCTTTTTACGTGAAGGCCGTGAGCAGCAAACGCAACTAACGCTTGGCGGTTCATAGTCAAGAGAATACGTATAATCTAAAGTAGTGTGACACGGCGTCCTTCATCGAAGGACACCGTGTTGTATGAACGATTACAGATCTCATGGCTTAACTCTGTGCGGTCACCGCACTCCGCCACGCAGTTTGCGCATAACGCCCATCTGGATCTAGCTCAACACTGCGACGAAAATATGTAGCTCCATTGCCGTCCAAAGCAGTATGTAATCGCCCAAGATGATACAATAATTCTGCTTGTTGTGGCTGGGCACAACCCGTAAGCCGTTCCTCAATGGTTGTCAGTAGCTTACGGGCGTCGTCATGAGCACCGAGCGCAATAGTAGCTTCGGCGATTGTTGTGAGTAATGGCAATCCAAGCGATGGTGCAAGCTGATCGGGATTTGTTTGCAGCGCCAATGTTCTTGCACGCGCTGGATTATCTTCAACGTGCAAAGCAAACCAGGCAATTTGCTGTGCCATCTGCGGTGAAAGATTTGCTGTTGTGTCGTGTATGCGCGCAATCTGCCAGCCCTCCGCGATGCGCCCTTGCGATAAAACCGATGCGGCGAGTGCGTTTTGCAATAGTTGATCGTCGGGATATAGTTCTGCGGCACGTCGTAGCACATGTTCAGCTGTTTCATCATCGCCGCGATGCGTCAAGCCCTGTGCGCGAAGCACAAGCGCGTCGGCTGACCAGGGATTGAGTTTGAGCGCAAGACGAACAAGTCTGTCGGCACGGACGTAGGCGCCGTGGGTGAGATGACGCTCAGCCAGCGTGAGCAAGCCAATCCTTAATCCAAAAACGAGTGCAGTTGTGACAGCCAGTAAGCCAAGTAATGGTGGAAAGTTGGATGCCCAGCCAATCGCCAGCAGTCCAGCTAAAATAACTGCTTCTGGAATGAGAAGCAGTTGTTGCGCGACAATACTCCATGTTCGCGCAAACTTTGTTGGTTTACTGCGCGCGTCGGTGAACAATGCCATACAGCCTCCTCCACACGTCATCTGCACGTATGCTTGGTTTATGATCTCAGGATACATTGACGATGTGACAAGTACGGTCACATTTTGCTGCGGTATAGTGGCAGATCTTACGCGGATGCAATGAGAACGCTTGGATCGGTCGGCTTTTAGAGACGAGGTTGGTACGCAGGCAGTAAAAACATTTCTTAGCTTTGTAGTAAGCGGTCGCAATATGCCTATCAAATGGCATTCATCTTGCTCGCGTAGTAGATTTAGGGGTAGGGTTGCAGATACATAGACGAGCAAAAACGTTAGTGATTGAATAGTGAGGGTAAACCGTGCCGACGATATTGTTGGTTGAAGATAATGAGATGAATCGTGACATGTTGTCACGGCGGCTTCAGCGCAAAGGATATGACGTACAGCTCGCCGTAAATGGTGTTGAAGGCGTGGCACAAGCGCGTGCATTGCTGCCGGATCTGATCCTGATGGACATTAGTCTGCCGGTGCTGGACGGTTGGGAAGCGACTCGCCAGATCAAGGCAGTGCTGGAAACGCAGCATATTCCTGTGATTGCGCTTACAGCACACGCCATGGCCGGTGATCGGGAAAAAAGTCTTATGGCGGGCTGCGACGATTATGACACGAAGCCGGTTGACGTACCACGGCTATTGAGCAAAATCGAGGCGCTGCTCGCGGGAAGCGGCAGCGCCTGACGTCAGGTATGTAGTTCGAGGCGTATTGCCCGATGTGTTGCGCAGCGACGATGCTGCGTTTCATGGCCTTTTACCTGGGCCACGCTCGCTGTGTTGTGTACAGCTCACGACCAAGCAGGCCAAGCTGTATCTCGAATGGTGTGCCGGCTTTGTCGGGAAAATACTCGAAGCGATTGCGCTCGAAATACTGGACGAGCCGACCATTTTCCTCATATGCTTCCGAAAGCGGCATTCCATACAGGGCAAGACCACCAGTGCTTTCCCAATACTGGCGAAATGGTGGACAAATGCGGTGGCCAGTCTCGCTGTAGAACAAGCATTCCGGAGGAGCATCGCTTTGCTTTGGAATCGTTGTCCAATCCACACCGACTCGCCGCAGAATATCGTCGCCCAGCCGTCCAATTTGGACCTCAAAAGGACTCCCTGCAAGCTCAGGATAGTGCTCAAAGCGGTTGCGCTCAAAGTATTGGGTCAGCCGCAGCTTATTGGTGCTGGGGTCGGTTTCCTTAAGCTGCCCTGTTATCGGGTAACCGAACTGTGATAAGCCGCCGCGCGATTGCCAATAACCCGCAAAGGGCGCGCTCAACCGGTGGCTGGTCTGCTCGAAATACTGGCCGGTGGTGTTGCGATCTGCGCCCCATTCGATATATACCGGCGTGCCGATGTAATCAAGGCGTACGGTTACCGGCCCATCCGTTTGCACTGAAGCCAGAAGCTTACCGTCCCATTGCCGGATGCGCGCTTCCTTGCATTTGCAGTCAATGGTCATGCTTGGAGCCGTCGCGCCATTAACGCGCCACAACACCACTGCTGCTCGACCGCCACCGTTGTA
>JASKZZ010000273.1 GCA_030147335.1 Herpetosiphonaceae bacterium
CGTGTCATACAAACATAGCTCAACGCCAGTAGCATGCTCCGAGAACAGCGCGAAGTTCGTGCCTAGACCATCCCAGGTCGCGCCTAGAGGATACGGTTTACCAGGCCAAATTTCTTTCATTGCACTTCCTATGATGTCGAGGATCAAATACAAACAGGTCAAACGTCATGCGCTCTATTCCCTTAGATGACGTTTGACCTGCAGCCCTAGCTGTTTGATCGGATTAGAACCGCTACCGGACAGTGCCCAAGTACCGTTGCTAGATCAAGCCCCGTTTTACCGTCGTTCTCGGCAATTTCAACTCGCTCACCCGTAAACAGGTTGGTGTAGGCATCGCCATTGGTTGCGCTTGGTAGCGCCAATGTATGCCCGCTCCAAACCTCACCAATTGGAGCAGCATCGCTTGCAACAAGCGTTGTAAGCAAACGCGGAACAACAACGATAGCTTCGTTGTCCCCATCACGTCTGGCAAATGCGACAACGTGATCGGCATATGGCCCGGAAGTTTGAATAGCGCTGTATTGACCTGTGGTAAACAGCGCTGGATGCTCGCGTCGGTAACGTAAGGTTCGCGAAAGCAGGTAGAGCTTGATGCAGCCGTCATCCTTGTTTTCAACCAGATTGCGCACGGCTGCCGCTCTGTCGGTCTCGGACTGCTCGTGTTCGCTATCAAGCTGATGAAGCTTTGTTCCCAGCCCTTGGTAGTCGACCGGTCGACGATTGTCGGGGTCAACCAGACTCAAGTCCCAACCTTCATTACCCTGGTAAATGTCGGGCACACCAGGCGCGGTAATTTCAAGGAGCATCTGGCTCAACGCATTGAATGCGCCGTAGTGCGCGATACGTGCTGCAAATGGTTGGAAGTCGGCCAGGAATGCGTTACCCGGCGTATTTTGCAGAACACGCGCAACAAATTGCCGCACTGCTTCGTCCCAGCTCTCGTTAGGATTAACCCAGCTGGTATTGATTTTGGCTTCTTTGAGTGCCTTCTGCATGTAGTTCTGAATGCGCTCAATAAATATTTGATGTTCGGCTGCGTCAAGCGGTGTTGTTGGCCACACTCCCAGCAGCGTCTGGTATAGCAAATATTCCTCGTTGCGGTCAGGCGCGCTTCGTCCCTCAATCTTGGTCTTGTGGCGACTGTTCAAGCGGCTCCAGCGCGTTAACGCCGATTTCCATTCCTTTGGCAGCTCGCTCAATACATTGATTCGGGCGCGAACGTCGGCAGAGCGCTTTGTATCATGCGTCGACAGCGTCAACATCGCGTTTGGCCAGTTTTTGCGGCGGTCCAAGTTGGCGCGATGAAATTCTGCGGGCGTCGTACCAAAATGCTGTGGCTCGCCGCCGACCTCGTTAAGTGAGATCAGCCGATTGTAGATGTAGAACGAGGTGTCTTCCAAGCCCTTGGCCATGACTGGCCCGGTAACTTGCTGGAACTTTTGTACCCAATCCTGCTGCAGCCGGCGATCTTCGTCATCTGCCGTGCCGGGATAACGCAGCAGCAGCACGTCACGAATGAAATCAAAGATCGAAGGATCTGTTACCGGATTGCGCCTCTTAGCTCCCGCAATTGCTGACTCGATATAGGCTATATCGCTTGGGGAAACACTGCCATCTGCGGTGTAGGTGCGATATACCGGGAACGAGGCAATTACCTCACGCAGCGCGAATGTCAAGGAATTGAGCGTGAAGTCACGCACATAACGGTTGCGTTCAGCCAATCGGTTGAGCTGATTCGCAAGTACGTTAACCTCGCTCACCAGCGAGATGAGCATGATCTGCTTCTTCTTTGCCAATACCAGATCGGCAAAGTTTGTGCGCTGCTTAATGAACGTGCTGTAGATCGCCTCAAACGTTTTTGCGTTGCTGGTGTCGACAAACACGCCATTAACCAGATTCAAGAAGTCGTAGCCACTGGTTCCTTCAACTGTCCATGCTTGAGGCAGCGCTTCGCCGTGCCCCAGGATCTTTTCGGCAACAACATATAATGGCCGAGCCATCAGACTATGCGGATCGTTCCGCCATTCCTCGTCATATTGTTCAAGCAACTCTTGGCTCACCACTTCCCACTCATGGACTGCACCTGTTTGTTCCAACTGCTGATGTGCGAGTGTGAGCAGGTACTGACGCTGGAGATTGCGAAAATAGCCCGCCGGGTCCCATAATCCGTCTGGATGGTCGATGCGCAAACCGTTGATGCTGCCGTCGGCCAACAGTTTCAGGATCAGTTGGTGCGCTGCCTCAAATACGTTCGGCTGTTCCATCCTGATCGCCGCAAGATCATTGATGTCGAAGAAACGCCGGTAGTTAATTTCTTCGGCTGCAACGCGCCAATAGGCTAAACGGTAGGCCTGACCACGTACCAACTCGTCCAACAAATCAAAGGAACGAGGTTGACCGGGATTGCCGTTGTACACATCAATGACCGCGTTGATTGTGGCGGGAAACGCAGGACTTGACTCGTACAATGTATTGAGACGACGCTTAATAATTTCCTTCTCGCGATGACGCTCTGCAATGCGAGCGGGATCGGTCTCGGTGCGTGGTGGTAAATGCGAAATCGCCGTGATGATGCTTTGCAGCTCCAGCACATGATCGTCGTCCGCCGAGTTGCTTTCCTGCAGCCGCTCCAGCGCTAGCTCAAGAAGCGGCGAGTACGTGCGCGGCGCGATTGGCAGCTGAGTTGCATAGTAATGGAGAAAGAACGCTCCACCATCAAAGCTGAGCTTCAGCTCTTGCTTTTCCAGCACTCGGCCATACTGATCTCCAAGGATCGGCAGCAGTACCTGATTTTCCATCTCCTGCTTCAAAGGCTGCCAATCGATGTCGAAAAAGTTCGCATACGGCGAGGACGGACCATTCTCCAGCACGTCCATCCAGTACATGTTACTGGTCTCGCCAATGCCCATATGGTTAGGCACCGTATCGACAATCTGGCCCATTCCGTGGGCGTGCAGCGCTTCAACAAAGATTTGAAAATCAGCCTCGGAGCCGATAGCAGGGTTCAGTGTATTGTGGTCGCAGATATCGTAACCATGCATGCTTTCTGGCCGCGCCTTGAAGAAGGGCGATGCATATACATGGCTAATGCCAAGCGCTTTCCAATAAGGTACTAATGCGGTCGCATCTTTGAAGGTAAAGGTACGATTGAATTGGACGCGATAGGTAGCTGTTGGCAACTGTCGACGACGGGCAATCTCGTCATGGAGCTTGTCCCAAAGTTGTGGTCTAGTGGTATCAACATGCATATAATTTGATCTCGGATAATCTCCTCTGACGCTAGTGGCAATATAGCACCGCGCAGTTTTAACGCAAAAAAAGTAGTATGCGCTACCATCATTGGCGCTGCTACTCAAGCAATAGTAGCAAGCTATGTGCCGCAATCACGTACGAAACGAGCAGGTGATACCGTCTGACGGTAGTGTATGAACGCAGCTTGGAAGAGAATGGTAAGGTGCGAGGTAAGGTCATTCTGGTAAGCTCGCCGTAACGCCCATCCCCTATTCTTAACCTTGTACCGAGGCGGCTGTGGCCTACCAAAACATACTAATCGTCGATGATGATGCTATCGTCCGTCAAGTGCTGCGCCGTTCGCTCAACAGGGTACAGCCGAAATTATCAGTCAAAGAAGCGGGTACAGTCGCTGCTGCGCTCCATAATTTAGAAGATACGTCGATCACTTCGGTTGTGACGGACTTTCATCTGCCGGATGGTACTGGCTTGAGTGTGCTGACAGCGGCGCTCTCACGTATTCCTGCGCTGCCTGTTTTAATGATTTCATCCGATCCACGCGTTGCAACACTTGCGCTCAAGGAGGGCGCGTCCGCATTTATTTCCAAGCCATTTGCGCTTGATGAACTGCTCAGAGTGCTTGAACAACTTGTCAATATCTAAATAATTTTGAGCAATATCAGTCGTGTACATGCCCGCTTCGGTCTAGTGCCGAAGCGGGCATTGCGCTTATGCTTAGTTGATGTACTCGGTTTAGTCGAAGCGACGCGGGTGAACGCTTTTTGCGTAAAAGTAAAATTCACGCAGATACAGGTTGCCACCATTGTTCTTCATGCTTAACGTGAGCGATTTCAACGGCTCCGGCGAGTAGAAGCCAAAGAATGCAACTTCTGGGAAGAATCGTTCGCCTTGGAACGAGAATCGCCGTCCATCAACAAGCTCGATGTCGATTGTGCCGTAATACAATCCTTGCTGGTAGGTAAAACCAATGGCATGCACGTCTGGAGCAAATGTAAGTGTCGCCGATTTTCCATTTGAAATTACCAGATCCGCGTCATACATCATCCTATCGGCTGTCCCGGAAACTGTGACGGCGGACGGATAATGGAACAAGCGAACCGTTTGCGAATCGGAGATGTGCTCAAACAACCGATGCTGCGCGGCAAGCTGTTCAAGCCCGGCACGATCTCGAACGCGGCGCGGCGATACGCGAACTTCGTTTCCCAACAAGCCTAGCAGCACCCCTTTCGGTCCATGATCTTCAAAACGTGCCCGCTCGAACCATTGTGTCAGTACAGTGTCGCCGCTAGTATTCGTTTCAGTCGCAAGGGGCGAGATTGGCAGACCAAACAGCGCTAAACTTTCACGAGCGCTTATGCCAGGATCGCCTAAGTCGAGGCCATGATTGCTCCAGTAGCGCCAAAACGGGTCATGGGTAATTGCTTGACCGGTCGCCGCGAAATAATGCTGTGCGCTTGGGGAGGTTTTGGGCAACAGCTGCCAATTAACGCCGAGCTGACGCAGTCGTTCGTCGCCTAGCCGCCCCAATAATACATCATACGGTGCGTTGTTTTCTGGATGAAGCTCGAAGCGGTTGCGCTCCATCCACTGTGTAGGATAGCCTTGACTTGTATCACTGCTTACTTCCGTAGACTGCGCGGTTGTTGGGAAGCCAAAAACAGGTAGTCCGCCGTTCTGCTCCCAGTATTCGCGAATACGACCGTCCATGCACTGATTTGTTTCTGGAAAGCAGCGTGGTGCGGCTTGCACACTACCTGTAGGCATTGCTGTCGCCAACAGAATGATTATCAGTGTGCACAATGTCTTCCAATGCTTCATACCAAATCCTTTCGCGCTCTTGTGCCGAGGTTGGCATTTTGTACGCCTTAATTGCAGCAGAGCTTGAAATGTGGTGATGTGACGATTATGGTCGTGGTCGACTATGAACGCTAACCCTCCTTTGGTAACGGCTGGCTCCATCAATTGATCAACGAGTATTAGAAATGCAGCTACGAGTTAGAACGGAAGTGAAACTATGAGGTTGGTTATGGGGTCGAAACTATCCGCTGCGGTAATTGTGTCGGATTAAAGCACGAAAATGGCCGTGTAATAACCATAATGTCCGGGCTACTCTAGATAACCGCTTGTTACCGGCCATTGTACCCGCGTCGGTTACAAAGAACATGCAACTTCTGGACTACATTTCAACAAAGGTTGCCGCTACGGTCCGCCATACTACACTCGAAACGCTATTGGACCACCTCAACGTCGCGATACACTATTCGACGGCATAGCAATTGCACACCACTTCATGTGGTGTCATTACGTTTGGTGACAAATCTATATCGCTTCTGTCCGCGATAGGGTGGGGGAGGCTATGCAGACCAAAATGCTATTGTTGATTGAAGATGAACAAGCAGTGGCGGAACTGCTTTATGAAATACTAACCGAAGAAGGCTACGAGGTGGTGTTGGCCGCAAACGGCGAGGAAGGACTCGCTCGTCTTGCCGAAAAACCACCCGCTCTTGTGCTAACCGATGTTATGATGCCCGGAATTAACGGCCATGAGCTTTGTCAGAAGCTAAGCGCAGATCCAGCCTATAATCATGTGCCGGTTGTGTTAATGAGCGCGGCTCGGGATAAGGCAGTGTGTGAGGGCTGTCGTAGTGCCGGATTTATCCCCAAGCCATTTGCAGTCGATCATGTGCTACATACAATTGCATCAGCTATTAGCCACCGAGAATCAGGAAGTGACCATGCAATCTGAGATGTTTGTACGGTAGGTAATGTAGTGGGAGCGAGCTGGAGGGAACGAGCGACTAGTTGCCAATGGCTGCTTTGTCAGAGGTAAGCGGCTGTACAGATTGATACGAACACGATCGGTCCATCCGATCGTGTTCGTGCACGTTTTACCAGTGCCTGTTGTTTGTGAAGTTCGTTCACTTCGCGTGAAGCTGCTCTTGGAATAGCTTATTAGCGTGCGTTCCGCCGACCAACGCCCTCAGCACCTTATGAATTGCCAACACTGTCGCTGCCTATCTGCGTTTGGGTAGCTACGGAGATGCTCGTACGAATGCCCTACTGCACGGCGGCCACCACCATACACAACCATCCGGCAAGGAATGCTAATCCGCCCAGGGGTGTGACAGCTCCCAACCGGCGGATCCCTGTCAGGCTGAGTCCATACAAACTACCCGAGAACAGTACCGTGCCAACCACAAACAGCCAGCCGCTTGCGGTCATCAATGCGCCCGGAAGCTCAGGACGAAGGGCCGCAACAGCCAACAGTGCCAACGCGTGGTACATCTGATACCGGACGCCGATCTCGAACACGTTCAACAGGTCAGGGGTCAGGCGTCTTCGCAACGCATGCGCGCCAAAGGCACCGACAGCCACAGCGAGAAAAGCTGAGAGCGCGCCAAGAATAAGGAATGTACGGTCCACTAACGATCTCCATTCATGATCATCCTTGTATGATACACATTATTCCCGTCGTGCATGGATCTTTCCAGACACTTCAACAGAGTGAAATGCCCATTAGTCCTCGTTCTTCCGTTTGACTGGTAGCGACAAAATGACCGGCCAGCATATCTTTTCTCACGCGCAAAGGATGGAAAAAAATTGGTCGTCAGGTCAAGTAGCTCCTCAACTTGAAAATTCCGAAGGCGCAAGGTCGAAAAGCCCAAAATGTCCTAGTTCGTCTTGTATAGCTTTCCGAATTGGTACGAATTCCAACAATTCAACCTCCAATTAGTATGAAATTGCATGCTGACCTGAATAATGATACGAGCGTAGACTACTGCCGATCTCAAAATATCAGCCATTCGTGAAGGTCACAGGAGGCGAAATCATGCTGCTTGCCGGTGGCATCGGTGGAACGAAAACCGTGCTGGCCGTAAAAAGCCGACGCAAGAATTGTTTGCGGGATTTTGTGCATTCAACAGGCCAACACAAGAGGTGCCCTACCGACTTAACCACAATGACCACATAATAGAAGATAGGGTAAACCTGCCGCTTGTAGGATCTGGAGGACCGCGCGATGACCTACCAGCCGATCGAAAATTATGGCATCATTGGCGATATGCACGCGTTGGCTTTGGTGGGTATGCACGGGTCAATCGACTGGTTGTGCTTTC
>JASKZZ010000342.1 GCA_030147335.1 Herpetosiphonaceae bacterium
GGCTGCATTTGGCCACCTGTCACGCGCGCCTCAAACGTCAGCACAATCTCGTGCTTTTGCGGCTTGGAGTAGACACCAACCAGTCGTCCGACCTCAACCTCTAGCCCGGTTTCTTCGCGCACCTCGCGCACGATCCCTTCCGAGGCAGACTCGTGCGGCTCTACGCCGCCACCTGGAAGGTTGTACCAGCCGCTATCGACACGACGAGAGATTAAGACCCGGCCTTTGTCATCGCGGATAATGGCGAACGCGCCGAAACGATGTGAAGGTGGATGTTTGGTAGCCATAGCTCGTCCTTTCTATGCGGCTGCGGAGCTAGCGCTTGTGTCAAGCGGCTCAAAGCCAAGAATATCAATGCGCGAGCGCGATACCGCAAGCCAATCGCCGGCAGCGACGGATGGCGCGCCAACCTTAGCGGTCATATCATCTGCCGTCATACTTGTTCGCACACCTACAATCCCGTCACCAACATCAAGCAGCAACTCCGTGTACAACGACTCATAGGGCAGCTCGCCGCTCCGATGCTCCCAGCTAGGCACGGCAACGACTCGTCCGTATGCTTCGGGAGCGGTCGAGATATAGCCCGCTGTTACGGACTCTGGACGAATTCCCTGCTCGTGTTGACCCTGCGTCTGGAGCCGAATGTTGGAAAGAAGATACACGAACTGGCCGACTCCGGCTAGTCCCACCAGCTCTGGATCGACATAATGATGACGATCAACGACGCCAATTAGAATCCCGCTGTTGAGGCGAAAGATCAGCTGCGGCAGGTAGCGACGGCCATCAGGATGCAATGCACCCTGCACGTATCGCTCAAATGTGACAGGCAGGGTAAGCTGCTCGCTAAGTGGAAAGCGCATAATGTTAGTACCGAGAACCAAGAGCCAAGAGCCGAAATTTGGATGCCCAAAGCTGATCATTAATAGTTACTGAACCAATAGTTACTGAACCTAAGCCTCAAGCCTTAAATGCCTTTAGTGTCCCAACGCATCAACACTATTGGAGCGATCATGCCAGGTAAGCTGCCAGCCACCGAATTGCTCCAGCATGGCACGAACCCGTTGAACGCGTTGTAGCATACGCGGCTCTTTGATCTTCCATTCGCCCTTGATTTGTTTGATAACGAGCTGAGAATCGCCGCGAATATCGAGCTGCACGCGGCCTGGATCTTTGGCGCGGCGAATGACTGCTTCCAGCGCTCCAATCAATGTATCGTATTCGGCCTCGTTGTTGGTGTAGCCGCCACCGAAATCGAGACGCTTGGGCGGCTCTGCTTTGCCACGTACCGTTAGCTGATATGAGCCGTAGCCTTTACCGGGATTGCCGATGCTGCCGCCGTCGAAAACAAGCCGGATCGGAACACGGTCTCCATCGTCAGCAATTGGTTGCTGCGGTGGCGTATCGGCAACGATCATATCGGGAGTAAGCGAAAATATTTCACCGCAGCAAGGGCAGCGAACACGTTGTGCTGTATTTGTTGGCATAAGACGTATTGTACCCTAGCCTCGGGTTATTGCTCGAATGTATTGATGGATCAGGGTTGAATACCAATCACAATCCGCTTGTTGGTCGCGCCTTTTGAGCGAGTCTTAACCAGCGTGATGTCGCCAATCTCGTCGGTATTCTGGACATGCGTTCCGCCGTCAGCTTGCCGATCCAGCCCATCGATCTCGACAATCCGAACATGCGAAACATGCTCAGGCACTAGGTTTGTTTTGGTGCGAATGAGATCCGGCAGTTGAAAAGCTTCATCGCGTGGAAGTTGGTACACGCGGACCTCACGAGCCTGATCGACCTCTTGATTGACTTTGCGGATCATGTCCTGGGCAAGCTCGGGTGTAAAGTTTTGGATCTCGAAGTCAAGCCGCCCTTCGCCGGGGTCCATGTTGCCGCCCGTGACAGTTGCGCCGTAGTCACGAAAGGCGATGGCGCTCAACATATGCAGCGCCGTATGGGTTCGCATCAACAAGTAGCGTCGTTGCCAGTCAAGCTCAGCCTCAACATGATCGCCCACGCTTGGTAGATCGTCGCCTTCCAACGTGTGCCACAGGTATTGATCATCTTTACGCACCGCTGTCACGTTCCAGCTTCGCCCTTGAGCCTCAATCTTGCCGGTATCGCACGGTTGACCGCCACCACCAGGATAAAACGGAGATTCGCTCAGAGCGACTTCGTTGTCTTGAACCGCAAGCACCGTTGATGAGCATTCTTTAATGTAGCTGTCGAAGGCATACAGCGTGTTTGTGAGCATAGTTCCTCCACATACTATCGTTGATCAACACGAGCGATCATCGCCCGATGCGTTATAACCGGATAATTGTGATATGTTGATGACGAGCAGACGGTCAAGTGGTGCTGTAAATTGAGGATAACATAAAGCGGCATCGGGAATCTCGCTTAACCTCGTGGCACCTGGCCGATAAACAGCTGACCGCTATCAATCTCAACAAATACAATCTGGGTGCCGTCCGGGGACCACGAAGGCGATGTATATAACTCTTCTTCACCCGCATCCGTGAGCCGTAAACGTGGTCCGCGTCCTTGCCAATCAACAACATGGATGTCACGCGAAGTAAACTCATCGCCCGCGCTTGTACCGGCGTAAGCCACGCGGTTGTTATCGGACGACCAAGCCGGAGAGTCACCAGGACCAAGATCGTAGCGGGCGGCTCCATCAACTGTGGTCGTCACAATGCGGCCTCCAATCGAGGTTAGCGCCAGCTTAGCACCGTCACCCGCCCAACGTGGCAACCACAAACCTTCACCGACGTCAGAAATTGCGTTTGATTGAACAGCATCGGGTGTTTGTTGCATAATCAGTGTTTGAATGTTCTCAAGATTCGTTACAAACGGGTTGACCGCAATTACCGGACTGCCGCCGGTTTGCAGTGGCGCGGGTGATGTAACGAGTGCGTTTATGGGTAGCGCAGGCAGCGAGGTAAGCGATTGACCTGCTAAAAATCTCATCTGTTCGTCTGCCGTCGTCCACGCTACGCCATCATCGCTGGCTCCAACGGCTCGAAGTGGTCCTGCATCGGCAGCGATAACCACGGCATCCAAACCATTTTCCCCAATTGTGATACGTACAAGCTCATCGGTGTCGGAGGCGACACGGTGAACAATCAGGGTGTCGGCAGCGAGCCACAATGGCTCAAGCACATACGTATCGGTGACAACAGAACGAACCTCGCCAGTGACGGCATGAACAATATCCAACCCTGGTCCGTCCTGCGGCACGGCTGCAATCCAATCCGATGATGGTCCCCAAACTGCGGTTTTGTATTTTTTGTTGCCGTCAGTCAGCGTTCGCTGCGACAATAACGGCCGATCAACGATCTGCTCATTTTGTAGCTTTTGCAAAGGCGCGATCGTCCTGGTTTGTGTAATAATCGATACGACTTGGTTCTGATCCGCCTCTGGTGTTGCCGTCATTGCTGGTGTTGCTGTCATTG
>JASKZZ010000343.1 GCA_030147335.1 Herpetosiphonaceae bacterium
CGTCGCTATTTCAAGTCGCCTCATTTGCGGCAAGTGTTCAATCGCTACGCAACGTACAATGGCTCGTCGCCATATCGCGCTCCAGCTACGTTCGCGATCATTCCATACATCGAGTTTGCGGAAGGCGGCTGGTACCTCAAAGGCGGCATGTATTCGCTGGCACGTGCGTTACAGCAGCTCGCTGAAGAGCTTGGCGTTGAGATTGAGACAGGCGCTGAAGTGACCGAGGTATGCGTGGAACAGGGTGTCGCGCGTGGGGTACGTATTGCGGGTGAGCGTGAGATACTGGCAGATCAGGTCGTGGTCAACGTCGATGCCCTGCACGCGCTGCGGCACTTGGTCGCGCCCGAGCATCGTCGCCGCTGGAACGACCGACGCGTGGATCGGGTCGAGCCGTCGTGTTCGGGGTTTGTGCTGCTGCTCGGCATCGACCACGACTATCAGCAGCTGACTCATCATAACATTTTCTTCTCGTCCGACTACCCGGCTGAGTTTCGGGCAATTTTTGATCTCCAGGTGCCTGCGCCGGATCCGACAATATATGTTGCGGCCACCGTTCGCACTGATCATCATCACGCGCCGCCTGGAGGGATGAATTTGTTTGTGCTGGTCAACGCGCCGCCAACAAGCGATCGGTTTAACTGGGAGCGAGAGGCACAGGGCTATCGTGATCTGGTGATACGTGTATTGGAACGCCGAGGTTTACCGGACTTGAGTCGGCATATTCGCTTTGAGCAGTGTATAACGCCTGCTGATTTTGCCGAACGTTACCATGGCTGGCGTGGAGCGCTGTATGGCCCGTCGTCGAATCATCCGCTCTCGGCCTTTTTACGACCTCCAATCGTATCACCTGATGTGCAGCATTTGTATTTTGTAGGCGGCGCAACCCATCCCGGTGGTGGTATTCCGCTTGTCTTGCTTTCAGGCAAGGCTGTTGCTTCCGCAATTGCACGTGATACCGATGGTCAGTGATACATGAGGGGTGTTCTTTACACCTTTTTAACAATGAAGCGCGCGGCATCTGAGTTTTTACTACGATTTGTTGTCGTATCGTAAAATAACGATACATGTATTGATCTTGTGTCGCGAGTGTGTTATAAGATACAACATAGCCCTGAGAACACATTGGTAACAAATTAGAACAGGGTCGAGTATCGAAAAACTGCTGATGCAAGCGGCGAATGCCCAAACGGAGTTTTGTTTGGATGGGCTCGTTCGTAAATGACGCGAAACGTTAGGCCTGGAGGCTAGACGCAGATCGTCATACGTAAGCGCTGAATTTCTTATCGGTTCGCAAGTGCTACGCGTGTAGCCCCGACTGAAACGGTTGCTGTACAAGCTAGGCAGAGGTTTTGGCAGCGAAGCTCACACGTTGGACAGTAGTGATATATAGGTCGGCGTAAGAGCGATGCTTGGACAGAAAAGCTGGTGGCTACGTGCCAACAAACCGAGCACTGTTTCAAGATACTGCTGAGTAGATACAAGACGTTGCGCTAAGGATCGGCCAATGCGTGTTCAGGGCTTTTCCATGCTTTCTAAACCCATGGGCGTTAATCGCGTTTCCACGGGTTTTGCTGTTTAATCAGCATCAAACACACCGAGCCTCCCTTATACAACAACCGCAACATCCAACCATCAACAGCAGATTCGTGAGTCGGAGCACTTTGCCAGGTGCTCCGTTTTGTTATTTGCACGGTATGGTTTACTATTGAAGCGGATAATTTGCCATACATGTAGTTAAGGCGCTTAATTTCGATGGAGGATACACATGCGGCTAGTAACGGTTGCCAGTGACGGAACTCAAATCGGTGTACTGCGAGATAACGATGTTATCCTGCTCAATAGTGTTGCTGACGATATGCTGGGACTGATCGCGATGGGTCCATCAGGACTGGAACGTGCTCGGCAAGTGGTTTCCGAAGCTTCGTCAAGCGACATAATTCCGCTCGACCGTGTAAAGCTGCTAGCGCCGATACCACAACCAACAAAAAATATCTTTTGCTTGGGGATGAATTACGCCGAGCACGCCTACGAGTCCATGCGCGCCAAAGGTTTGCCCGAAACGCTGCCGCCGCATCCTGTGTTTTTCACCAAAGCGGTTACAACAGTGAATCATCCCGAAGGAGGCATTCCATTCCATTCCAGCATCACCCAACAGCTGGACTGGGAAGTGGAGCTTGCTTTTATTATTGGCGCGCGTGGTAAAAATATTCGTCGTGAAGACGCAATGAACTATGTCTGGGGCTATACCATTATCAACGATATTTCTGCGCGTGATTTGCAAAATCGGCATCAGCAGTTTTTTAAGGGCAAGAGCTTGGACGGCACCTGTCCCATGGGACCGTACATCGTTACCGCCGACGAAATCCCGAATCCGGCTGAGCTCGGGCTGCGTCTGCGGGTTAATGGTGAGATCAAGCAAGACAGCTCGGTTTCGGACTTGATCTTCGATATTCCTACGATTATTGAAACCTTGTCAATGGGCCAAACGCTGGAGCCAGGCGATATTATTGCTACAGGAACACCAAGTGGCGTAGGCATGGGTCGTACACCGCAAGAATGGCTCAAGGTCGGTGATGTGGTAGAAGCCGAGATTGACCGAATCGGTGTGCTGCGGAATACCGTTGTTGAAGGCTAAGCTTGTATGGGAGACAATTCCATAGCTGCTGACGCTTGCTGTACGTTCTGCATCCACCATACGTTCGATAGATGCAGTTATTCTTGATTTTGTAGTTATTGACTGTAGCATTGTGGTCTGTAAGGAGTTGAAAGTATGACGACGCTTCGCTGGG
>JASKZZ010000352.1 GCA_030147335.1 Herpetosiphonaceae bacterium
ACCCGTACCGGCGCCAGGACAACACTTTCGGGGATTATGCGTTTGGTAGCGGAAGCTCAAAACAGCCGCAGCCGTGCGCAAGACCTAGCGAATCGTGCGGCGTTTTATTTGACCTTTGTTGCGATTGGTGTTGCACTGCTCACCCTAATTGGCTGGACGATTGCGCGTGGATTTGACAACTACACACTGGAGCGGGTTGTGACCGTTTTAGTCGTTGCCTGTCCCCATGCGTTAGGCTTGGCGATTCCGCTTGTGATTGCCATTTCCACCACGCTTTCGGCACGCAACGGAATCTTAGTGCGTGATCGCCTAGCGCTCGAAGAAGCCCGTAAGGTTTCAACCGTGGTATTTGATAAAACCGGCACACTGACACGCGGCGAACAAGGATTAGTTGGTGTGGTCACTGCTGGCAACAGCGACGAAATGGATGCGCTTGCGGTCGCGGCAGCGATTGAAGGCGACAGCGAGCATATCGTAGCGCAAGCACTACGCAAAGCAGCGGATGAACGTGAACTGATCATGCCGGTGGTTACGAACTTCAACTCATTGCCGGGGCGTGGTGTGCAAGCGGCTGTGGATGGGCGCATTTACAAGGTAGGTGGGCCACGCCTGCTGGAAGCGGAAGGGCTGAGATTGCC
The DNA here is from genome assembly GCA_030147335.1 of Herpetosiphonaceae bacterium. Taxonomy (GTDB): domain Bacteria; phylum Chloroflexota; class Chloroflexia; order Chloroflexales; family Kallotenuaceae; genus LB3-1. The sequence goes on from JASKZZ010000352.1 coordinate 639, forward strand.
GGATAACATAGCTGAGCAGACTCGTCAATGGGGAAAGCGCGGCCAAAGCGTGGTGTATTTGGTCGATGGTCAGCAGGTGATCGCTGGCTTTGCCTTAGCTGACGTGATTAGGCCGGAAAGCCGTGAAGCAATTGCCGGATTGCGCGCGCAAGGCATGAACGTAGCGATGCTAACGGGGGATAGTGAGGATGTAGCGCGGTGGGTTGCCGGCGAGCTTGGCATCGATACGTATTTTGCCCAGGTATTGCCGGAGCACAAAAGCGAAAAAATCAGGGAGCTGCAGCGCAATGGTGCAAAAGTTGCGATGGTCGGTGATGGTGTGAATGACGCGCCAGCATTAGCGCAAGCAGATGTCGGCATTGCAATTGGAGCAGGCACGGACGTCGCGCGTGCTTCAGCCGGGATTGTGCTGGTCAAGAATGATCCGCGTGACATTGGTCGCATTATAACGCTGTCAAAAGCCAGCTATCGCAAAATGATGCAAAACCTGGCATGGGCGATTGGCTACAACGCGATCGCGTTGCCACTCGCAGCAGGCGTGTTTGCGAACGTCGGGCTAGTGCTTCCGGCATGGGTGGGCGGCGTCCTGATGTCATTGTCAACTATTATCGTGGCGATTAATGCACAAACCTTACGTGGATTGCAACTGCGTCCGGAGCACGAACGGTCATCCCGTGGAGCAATTGCATAGGCCTAGAAAGGTATATTGCCATGAGTGATACTCAACATCGACGTGTAGTTCGCCTCAAAACGATTGCCGGTCATCTGCGAGGCGTGCAGCGGATGGAACGCGAGGGTGCGTATTGTATTGACCTGATCAAGCAGACGCAAGCTATTCAAGCGGCGCTGGATAAGTTCAACGCGGTGGTGTTAGAACATCATTTAGCAACGTGTGTGACTGAGATCATCAAGGGTGAGGATGAAGCGGAACGTGCGCGCGTGCTGGGCGAGCTTTTGCAGGTGTACGCGCCCTTGTCCGACGGCGAGAAGCACAGCCAACATGTTGCACTCCCGCGCTTGGATTATCTTGAATGGGTGGAACGCGACGTGCGCCAAATCGAGCAGCTGGTTGGAAATGATGCGTATTGCATCGACATTATCCGGCAGTCGCAGCAGGCCAAAGCCGCGCTGGAACGGTTCAACGTCCGTATTCTTTCTGATCATCTGAATGGCTGCGTGACCGATGCTATTCGTGGTGAGGAGGCAGGCGAGCGCGAGCATAAGATTGGCGAACTACTGCAGCTGTTTACCACCGCAACGACGTTACAATTAAGCTAGGTAAAGGGATTACCTAATAAGGAGCAGATCGGTGAAAGCACGAATGATAATCTTGATTGCCCTTTTTGCCGCAGTACTTGTGGGCTGTGGCGCAGAACAAACAGCGGGTACAACGGCGCATGATGACAACCATGATGCGTCGGGAGCAGCGCATGGACATAGCCAAACAACTGCTGCGCCCTACGACGCGCAGTTTATTGATGGCATGACTATCCATCACAAAGGCGCGGTGACGATGGCAGAGCAAGCGTTGCAATCCAGCGAACGCCCCGAGATCAAACAGCTTGCCCAAAACATTATTGCGACGCAAAACCAGGAGATCGAGCAGATGGCAAGCTGGCGATCGCAGTGGTATCCCGATGTTGCCACAACCGACGGCACTGGCGGACATATGGGTGACATGGAGTTGTCAAGCGATACGTCAATTCCGTTTGACCAACGATTTATTACTGCGATGATTGGTCATCATAATGGCGCAATCGAGATGGCTCAGGAAGCGCAAACTAAAGCCGAGCGAGAGGAGATCAAGCAGCTTGCAGCCGCAATTGTCCAGGCACAACAGGCCGAAGTACAACAACTCCAATCATGGCAGCAGGCATGGTTTAAGTAGCCCATACCGCAGTCCGATTAAGGCAGCGAGGGGTACGCACCCTTCGCTGCTTATCTTTATTGTCCCGGCATTGGGTGCAGCACCTCGAATACACGATCAACAAGTCCACTCCCGGTGGTGTGCTATACTTAAAATTCCTGAACACTAGAAAGCAGCTATTGTGGCAAAAACACGTACCATTTTCATTTGTCAACAATGTGGCAATCAACAATCGCGCTGGCTCGGCAAGTGCCCGGATTGCGGGGCGTGGGACAGTTTTGCGGAGCAAACCGTAAGCAAAGGCGCGACAGGCCACAGCGCGCAACCGTTAATCTCTACACGTCCCGCACCAATTACGTCGATCTCATCGGAAGGCTTCGCTCGGCTACCGGTCGAGGGCGAGGAGTTTACACGAGTGCTCGGCGGCGGCCTGGTGCCCGGCTCACTGGTATTAATCGGCGGCGATCCCGGCATCGGCAAATCGACGCTGCTGCTTGAGGCGGGAGCGCGTTTCGCCAAAGCCTACGGCTCGGTGTTGTATATTTCTGCAGAAGAGTCGGCTCAACAGCTCAAACTCCGCGCTGAACGCCTAGGCCTGCTCGACGAGCGATTGTACGTGCTTTCCGAAACCAATCTTGATGTTGCAATCGCCGCGATCAAGGAGCTGGCTCCAACGCTGGTAATTGTCGACTCGGTCCAAACGGTGTATTTGGAAGATATTTCATCGGCAGC
>JASKZZ010000390.1 GCA_030147335.1 Herpetosiphonaceae bacterium
GTTCGCATGGCCATTCCTTTGGCTACCACGGCGCGCCATGGCGCACAACAGATCGCGTTGAATCATATTGGCCGTCAAGCAATTATGCGCGATCCATATTGGCGTGGCGGCGACTATTACGGCCACGAGCCGCCGGCAAATGGACTTGCTGTCGCGCGTATGGTTGGCCATATGACATATGTGAGCGAGGAGCGCTTGCAGCGCCGTTTTGGGCGCGAACTTCAGTCGGCGGAAAGGCTTGGCTACAGCTTGGACAGCGAGTTTGCCGTTGAAAGCTACCTTGATTACCAGGGCGACTCGTTCGTTGGCCGGTTCGACGCGAACTCGTATCTGCACATCACTCGCGCGCTCGATTACTTTGATGCCGCCGACGGCTACGCGTCACTTGTTGACGCATTGCGCCAAACACAGGCGCGCTTTTTGGTCGGCTCGTTCTCGTCAGATTGGCTGTACACTCCGCAGGACTCAGAGATGTTGGTTAACGCCCTTCGCTCTGCGCGGCGAGACGTAGAATATGTCATGCTGGACTCGTCGCTGGGCCACGACGCATTTTTGTTGGAACACGAACGACTAACGCCGATTATTAGTGAGTTTCTGGTTGCGGACGCCTAGCCCTATCCGGCTGGTTCGAGCAAACCGAAGCCTGTAAGTAATAAGTTACACCTTTATGTCGCTACACGTTTACAAATTTGGAGGAACATCAGTCGGCAGTGTTGCCGCAGTTGAGGCCGTCGCGCGCATTGTGCGGACTGCGACATCTGAGCATCAGGTCACGATTGTTGTTTCGGCAATGAGTGGCGTGACCGACGCGTTGCTACGTGGAGCGCATACAGCAGCAGCCGGCGATGGCTCGACGTTTAACACGGTCGCCGACGAATTACGCCTGCGTCATGCTGCCGCCGCGGTTGAGCTTGTGGCAGACGAAAGCGACCGACGTGCGCTCCAGGCTGAAACAGATCGCCTGCTCCATGAGTTTTCTACCTTGTGTCATGGTATTAACGTGCTCGGCGAGCTAACACCACGCGCACTGGATACAATTGGCGCGCTAGGTGAACGGCTTAATGCTCCATTAGTGGCCGCTGCATTACGCGCAAAAGACGTGCAGGCGCAGGCAGTTGACGCCGCTTCATTGATTGTTACGGACGACCGCTTTGGTGATGCATCGCCGTTGATGGAGCGCACCACAGAACAGGTTAAGGCGCGGCTGGAGCCATTGCTCGCACAAGGCGTTGTGCCGGTCATTACTGGGTTTCTTGGCGCTACCGCGAATGGCATAACAACGACACTTGGACGCGGCGGCAGCGATTACAGCGCCGCGATCATCGGGGCGGCGCTTGATGCCGACACGGTTGTGTTTTATAAAGAGGTCGATGGCGTGCTTACCACCGATCCTCGGATTGTGCCCGAAGCGCGCGTGTTGCGGCGGCTTGCCTACGACGAAATCAGCGAGCTAGCCTACTTCGGCGCGAAGGTGCTGCATCCCAAAACGATCCAGCCGCTGGTCGAAAAAAATATTCCGGTCCACTTCAAAAACACGTTCAATCCCGAGCATCCCGGCACCATGGTTATGCCACGTGGTGAGGCGGGCGCGGGCTCGATCAAAGCGGTCACAGCTATCCGCAGCCTTACCATGATGACCGTTGCAGGACGTGGTATGCTGGGCGTGCCGGGTATCGCGGCGCGTACGTTTACAGCAGTTGCGCGGCTTCACGCCAGCGTCTTGATGATTTCGCAAGCATCGTCCGAGCAAAGCATCTGCTTTGTGATTCCGTCGCAGCTTGCTGATGAGGTCAAACAGTCGCTTGAGGTGGAGCTGGCAAACGAAATTGCGCGTCATGACATTGATGGGGTTTTTGTGCAGGATCAAGCAGTGATCGTAAGTGTTGTTGGCGCTGGTATTCGCACCACACCCGGAATCGCGGGACGGATCTTTGCGGCGCTTGGCGATACCGGAATCAACATCCACGCAATTGCGCACGGCTCGTCGGAATGCTCGATCAGCCTTGTGGTAGACGCGAAGGACGCAGATACTGCCGTGCGAGCAATCCATCCACTAACAGCGCCACGGGAAACTACAAGCACACAGCTTGTTTGACCACCAGTGGCCGCAACAGGACGCGTCGTTGAGCCCCGCTGGTTGCAGCGGGGCTTTTGGTATACATCGGAAAGGAACAGTAAATGCCACCATCATCTAAGTTACCGGTCGCGATCCTTGGCGCGACAGGAGCGGTTGGACAACGCTTTGTCCAGTTGCTCGCAAATCATCCCTGGTTCGAGATTGCGGTGCTGACCGGCTCGGATCGCTCGATTGGCAAGCCGTATGGCGAAGTAACACGTTGGATTCTGGGCGAGCCAATTCCCGAGCGCGTCAGCAACATGATCGTACAGCCCACCGACGATGTTGCCGATGTACCGATTGCGTTTGGCGCGCTGCCGACGGAAACCGCGAATGAAGCTGAGCCACTGTGGGCCTCGCGCGGCGTGTATGTTTGTTCCAACGCGTCGTCGTTCCGTATGGACCCGCTCGTGCCACTTTTGATACCCGAAGTCAATCCTGATCACCTTGCTATGCTACAGCGTCAGCGCCGTGAGCGCGATTGGACCGGTGGAATTGTTACCAATCCTAATTGTGCAACGATTACGATTGTGATGGCCTTCAAGCCGCTGCATGATGCATTTGGTATAGAGCGCTCGTTTGTCACGACGTTACAAGCGGTATCAGGCGCGGGCTATCCCGGCGTTGCCTCGCTCGACATCATTGATAACATCATTCCGAATATCGGCAACGGCGGCGAAGAAGCCAAAATTGAGGCCGAGCCGCGAAAACTGCTTGGGCAGATTCAGGATGGCGCGTTTCAGGATGCGTCGATTACGATCAGCGCGCAGGTCAACCGTGTTCCCGTCCTCGATGGCCATACAGCGGGAGTGTCGGTTGGATTGAAGACCAAAGCAGCGCCGGATGAAGCAATAGCTTGTTTGGCTGAGTTTCGAGCACCTGCATCGGTACAAGCACTGCCGTCCGCTCCCGAGCGTCCAATCGTGGTGCGGCCAGAGGCGGATCGACCGCAGCCCCGTCGTGACCGAGATTTGTATGGCGGCATGGGCACGACTGTTGGGCGGGTCCGCGCATGCAACCTGCTCGATCTCAAGTTTGTTGTGTTGTCTCACAACACAATTCGTGGCGCGGCGGGCGGCGCAGTGCTAAACGCAGAGCTGTTGGTAGCAGAAGGTATCGTTTCCAGACGTTAGCTTACGACCAATCACAAGGATTTGAGGCGCTGATAACACGAGATCGAAAGCAACATCGATCCGCTGTATTTGCGGTCAGCGCCTCGTTTCGGCTATTGCAGTTGTGTTCCGCAGCGATTACAAAAATTCGCTCCCGGTGGATTTGTATTGCTACATTGTGGGCAAACCGACGGCGCAGTGAGACTTGTGCCACAGGCCGAGCAGCGCTCTGCTCCTTGCGCGTTCGCAACACCACAGTTTGGACAGTTCACCGTCGATAAGCGACGTGTCTTGCCAGTGGCCGCAACATCCGTCCCAACAAAACGTTCGATCGACTGCCAGATGCGCGCCGGCAACTGCTGGTCAATTTCACTACCTCCACCAAGCAGTTGGCCCAATGGAAAGGCAAAAAAGAAAGGAAACAGGCCGATCAAACCGCCGCCGATAAACTGAACGCCGCCGTTCTTGTACCACTGTTGCTGCCCCATTGTGACGCGCACACCATTTGCCATCGGCTCGATGCCAAGCGTCAACGCTTGCTGCGGCTCGTCGCTGAACCAACCAGCTTCCCGCTGACCAATCTGCACCACAACATGATGTTCCTCGCCGAACGCCTGGGCCAGCGTATCGCCCCTATCCCACTCGTCCAGTAATGCCTGCGCTAAACTTTCGGGCGAAATCGCCCCTTGATACTCGCGCTGCTCCATCGATTCCTCCAATCCCAGCCTGTAGCAGGGAAAAATCTACATTCATCTGTCCATTGCTCAGCAAACGGTATGCCGATGACAAAATACGACCTGATAAGACAAAAGTCGACTTGACAGTAGACAGAGACATGTTATTATTTTTAAGCGAACCGAAAACAAGGATTTGGTATGCCGCCAGAAAAGTTTAGCAAACACGTACAGGATTACGTTAAAACAATATATGCGCTACAACAAGAACATCGGCCTGTTTCTAACGGCGCGCTGAAAGCCAAGCTTAGCGAAATCGAGCCACGGTCTGCCGCTGCTGTCACCGAAATGATCCAAACATTGTTGAAGCTCAATCTTGTTTGTTACGAGCCGTACCAGGGCGTTGAGCTAACGCAGACGGGCGAACGAGTAGCGCTTGAAGTTATTCGGCATCATCGCTTGTTGGAGCTATATTTGTTCGAGGCGCTTGGCGTGCCGCTTGATGAAGTTCACGCAGAAGCGGAGCAGCTCGAACACGCGTTATCAGCAAATCTCGCC
>JASKZZ010000398.1 GCA_030147335.1 Herpetosiphonaceae bacterium
TGGATCATTTCAAGGATAAGTGGTTCGAGCATCTACGCACGATGACCAGCGAGCAACTTGCGGCGTTTGCCGAAAGCAGCGGCGCACATGGAGGCTCGTTGGCGGCCCTGAAACGAAAGCTGGAGCAAGTCGCGCGGCTGCCGTTTGTACGATCAAACGCTCCGGTCAAGTCGATTGACGCCATTATTGACGCGCTGGTAGCGGGCAAGCATGTGGTGCTGGAGTTTGGCCAGCATAACTCGTCGCTGGCGTATATGTTGGTTGCAAACATTATTACCCGCCGTATTCATCAGCGGTGGGTAGCGCAAACCGAAGCGTATCTGCAATCCAAGCGCGACAGCGACAAGCCGCGACCGCTGGTCATCACGGTTGAGGAAGCGCACAAATTTCTTAATCCGCAGGCCGCTCATCAGACCATTTTTGGCACGATTGCGCGCGAGCTGCGTAAATACAGCGTTACGTTGCTGATCGTGGATCAGCGACCAAGCGCCATCGACAACGAGGTTATGTCGCAACTGGGATCGCGCATTACCGCGCTGCTGACAGATGAGCGCGACGTTGACGCTGTGTTTACAGGCGTAGGCGGAGCGTCGAAGCTGCGTTCGGTACTGGCTAGTCTTGATACACGCCAGCAAGCGATGATTCTGGGCCATGCGGTCCCGATGCCGGTTGTTATTCGCACGCGGCCCTACGACGAAACGTTTTATGCCGCCGTTGCGCCAAAGACCGCTGCCAAGAAGGATTACGCACAAATTTTGGAAGACGCAGACGATCTGTTTTGATCGGACACGTCAGTCCAACACGAGCAAGGCTAGATGCGAGCGGTTCATGACAACCACATCGTTCGGATATATCTGGTATTGGCGTTCGAGATTAGGAGAACGCAAAGGTCAAGCATGTCGTGTGTTAGCGCATGGCAGGATGAATAGCGTCCTGATCGAGTTTGAAGACGGCTATCAGGTGATCACATCGCGCTATGCAGTACGCAAACGCATCAGCGTCGCAAGCAGCTAACCAAAAACGAACCAAGCACCTACGGCATTGTGAGCTTTCAGGTGCTTGGTTTTAAGTTCGCGTCGCGCTAAATGCCTAGCAACTCACTGATACGCTTCCGGTCGAAGCCGACAATTACCTCGCCATCTATGACCGTGGTCGGGGTGGAACTGCTGCCAAGCGCAATCACCTCCTCCACCGCTCCGGGAGTTTGGCGAATATTCTTGTTGGTGAAAACAACACCGTGTTGAGATAGAAACTCTACCTCGGCGTGGCAGGGCGGTCAGCCGGGTTGTGTGTAGACAATAACAGTGTGGTCAGCCATACAAACATTGCTCCTTCGGACTCAGCATGTAGTTCACGTTCATTTATTATGCAAACTATACTGTCCTGTATCCATTACGCAGTCACAGTCCCAACAACCATGCCACGATATTGTGTACGCAACAGTTATGATGGCGTTTGTGCTGCAACAGGATTGCGAACATCGGCTAGCCACCCGATACTTCAAGCTGATGCCTGATGCATTTATCGGGTCTGGGCCTGTTGCATTAACCGCGATTCGCTCATATACTTGTGTATTATTCGTGGCTTTGTGTAGCCAAATTTGTTGTGCATCGCATCAGTCCTGATACAAGGAACGTTTATGGCAGACCAAGACGACAAAAAGGCCAAGCTTGAAGCGATCCGTGCCGCTAATCGCGCCAAAAAAGAAGCCGAAGGTACGGCTGCTCCCGCGCCGCCAGTGGCAGCAGTAACAGCTCAAGCACCCGCCGCCGCGCCTGTATCCGCTGCACCAGCAGCGGGTGCAAATATGCCGGACGATAAAAAGGCCAAGCTGGAGGCTATTCGCGCTGCTAATGCCGCGAAAAAAGCTGCCGCCGGTGAAGCGCCGGTCGTAACGACTGCGCCGGACGCCGCCGCAACACAACCGTCCACAGCTGCCGCTCCAAAACCCGTAGCCGCAGCTGCCGCTCCAAAGCCGGCCGCTCCAAAGCCAGCTGCTGTTCCCGCCAAGCCGGTAGCGCCGGTGGAAGACGATCCGCAGCCAGGCGGCACGCTGATCAGACGGGTGCTGATTGGGGCTGTCTTTGGAATTATTCTTTGCATTATGCTAGCCACCATGACCGGCAATTACCTCCAGGGCGCGATCTGGGGCGCGATCATGGGTGGCATTGCGGGTCCGATGGTGTTGGGCTGGCCGCCAAAGCGAACAACGGCCGATTAGTCGAACACACTTGCCGGGGAGTACGGGAGTCAGCAGTGCTGGCTCCCGTCTTGTTTAGGGAGCGGGAGAACCAAGCACATGACCACACCTCGAACGCTCGCCCGAAACCGTTCAGCAGTTCTCAGCCTCGTCGTTCGGCTCGATTTTGTGGTTGCGGTTGCATTAACTGTAATCGCACCATTGATTCTGCTCGTTCGAGCCATCCAACAGCGTCAGCGTGCATTGGTCGCGGCGCTGCTGGCCTATTGGCGGGTGTCCAGCTTGTTGATGATCGCGGTTTACCTGCTGATTAGCGAACGACCGACGGCATTTCTGTGCGGCATCGCGGCCCGTTTACTTATTCCATGGACGGTACTGCGTTATTCCAAAACATCAGATGTATGGTACGAGCGCTGGCGAGTTCTTGTCACTCGTTACTGCTTGCTTGGCGCGGCGCTCAATGTGGGGACACTCCGCTGTATCGACCGAAAGCAGTTTTCGCCACTTTGCCGTGCCTATATCGAGCCGGCCCAACAATACGGCAATCTGATCCATCCCAACGTCCGGCGCGAGACATTAGGTAGGATCGGTGAGGTCGGATTAGGCTGCTATATCGTAGCTGCGCTGGGAATGGTTGGGAAGCGACTGCGAGGACGTGCTGATCGGCAGTTGTAGATCACTTGCAAGGACGGTTTCGACGCATCCTGCATGTTATACTATTGTTTACAGATGTTGAAGATTTTGAACAACCGCAATCCGGTGCGACGATAATGTATGAGGAGAACAACGATGTTCGAGCAGCGCGATAATGAAAGCTTTAAGTCCGCTTACGAGAGCTGGGAGCAGCAGTCGCTCTTTCCAGCACTAGAAAAAGCGCCGGAGCAAGAGCGCAACGCCGGCTTCAGCACAATTTCGGGCGAGCCAATCAAGCGCTTGTACACGCCGCTCGACATTGTAGACACCAATCCTGTTAACGACATCGGCTTTCCAGGCCAGTTTCCGTTTACGCGCGGCATTCATCCCACGGGCTATCGCGGCAAATTGTGGACGATGCGCATGTTTGCCGGGTTTGGCACGGCTGAAGAAACAAACGCACGCTTCAAATATTTGTTGAGTCAGGGGCAAACCGGCCTATCCGTGGCGTTCGATATGCCGACGCTGTATGGCCGCGACACGGATCACCCTTTGGTTGAGGGCGAGTTCGGTAAGTGCGGCGTGGCGATTTCGTCGCTGGCAGATATGGAAGTGTTGTTTGACGGCATTCCAGTCGATAAAGTTACAACGTCAATGACGATTAACTCGCCTGCGATTGTGATCTGGGCCATGTATATTGCGGCGGCGGAAAAGCGCGGTATTCCAATGGAAAAGCTGGGCGGCACGCTGCAAAACGATATTCTGAAAGAGTACGCCGCGCAAAACGAATACATATATCCAATCGAGCCGTCGATGCGGATGGTGATTGATACGATTGAGTTTGCGGCGAAACACATGCCGAAGTGGAATCCGGTCTCGGTTTCGGGCTACCATATTCGCGAGGCTGGAGCAACTGCCGCTCAAGAGCTTGCGTTTACACTTGGCGACGGGCTGGCTTATGTCAAAGCGGCGATCAAGCGCGGCCTCAATATTGACGACTTCGCGCCGCGTATTTCGTTCTTTTTCAACGCCCACAACGACTTCTTTGAGGAAATCGCCAAGTACCGCGCCGCCCGACGTATCTGGGCGCGACAAATGCGTGATGTGTTTGGCGCTCAAAGCTCGCGCTCGTGGTGGATGCGCTTTCATACCCAGACGGCAGGGGTATCGCTGACAGCGCAGCAGCCCGAAATCAACATTGTGCGCGTGGCGGTGCAGGCGCTTGCAGCGGTATTGGGCGGAACACAATCGCTCCACACCGACGCGATGGATGAGGCGCTTGCACTACCGAGCGAAAAAGCGGTGACGATAGCGCTGCGAACACAGCAGATCATCGCGGAGGAAAGCGGCGTTACCAACACGGTTGATCCGTTAGGCGGCTCGTATTTTGTGGAAGCGCTGACCAACGAGATGGAACAGCAGTGCCTCGAATACTTTCAACAGATCGAGGAACAGGGCGGCATGGAGGCTGCGCTGGAAAAAGGCTGGATTCAGCGTGAGATCGCCGATGCGTCGTATCGCTTCCAACGCGAAGTTGACGACGGCAAGCGTGGCATTGTAGGCGTTAACAAGTTCAACGACGCCGAACGGCTTGAAATCGCAATCTTGGAGATGGACCCGCAAGGCGAGACCAAACATTTGGCGCGGCTTAACCGTGTACGCCAGGAACGAGATCCCGCGCGGCTTCAGGAAACGCTCCAAGCGCTGCGTTCGGCGGCAGAGGGTAATGACAACCTGATGTATCCGGTACTTGACGCGGTTCGCGCCTACGCCACAGTTGGCGAGATTTGCGAGGTGCTGCGCGAGGTATTTGGCGTGTACCACGAGGTTTCAGTCGTCTAATCGTCGCTACAAATTCCAGATATTGTGCAACAAACACAGCGAGCGCTTTAACAGTGTTCGCTGTGTTA
>JASKZZ010000439.1 GCA_030147335.1 Herpetosiphonaceae bacterium
TGTTCAAGCGCGGCCTCGAATGCGGCCATGTTCCCATGAATATCGGCGAGGATTGCAATACGCATCAATCTGTATCCTTTGGAAACACAAAGCTACCCAGCCTTCACCACGTCGATATAAACACGGGCAATACAGTATCAAGGGATAAGTCAATCCTGCCTGTGTTTTTGTACCAAACGCACCAGCGGTATGTCAGCCGGGGCGAACTCGTAGTCGTCAAGCTCAGAAGATGTTACCCAGCAAATGGCTTGGTGGTCATGGAGCGCAAAATCGCCGCCAGTGTATCGTACCCAATATGCTAACAATTCAACCGTTATATGCTCATAGGAGTGAACATTAACGCCGAGATATCCAAGCACCTCGGTTACAATCTCGAACTCTTCCCGTAGCTCACGAACAAGCGCCTGCTCCGGCGTTTCGCCAGACTCGACCTTGCCGCCGGGAAACTCCCACAAGTTTGCCAGCCGATCCGCTGGTTTGCGCTGCGCGATCAAGATTCGGTTTTCATGCTCGATAACACCCGCAACGACCGTGAGCATCAACACTCCTTGTTCCACATGCACGATCAAAAAGCCTGTGAACGTTACTTTCCCTGATGCCGCTCGGGAAGTGTATCAATAGAAGAGCACTCGCCTCGCTAGAATATGTTTTGCTTAGATCGTCCATTGATCATGAATAATGCCGGACACATACCATTGTTGATCAACTTCTTCAAGCACAACTGCCAAGCTCACCCAATCCATGCCCTCGTACTTCGGCTGAAACCCAGGAAAGTGATATTCAACAACGATTGCATTCGGGCCATAAAATTTCCGGCTATTGTCAACAGCAGTACCCTTGCCAACAGTTTCATTATAGCCAACGCGCGCGGCCTGCGCAAAATCATGGCTGTACACAAAGCGGTTGAAATAGTCAGCGAAGGATAGCTCCATTGGAAAGCCGGAACCGTCATACGTGCCCCAGGTGTATATCGTTGTATCCGAATCCGTGGCGGCAACCTCTTCTGCGGTGAAGACAAGCTGCTGCTCGTTGACGGTTGCGTATGGCGAAAACCGAACACCTTTCTGTGGATGAATCAGCTCGGCCAGTGTTTGCAAGTCACGCTGCTTCAGGGTTTGTACCACCAGCCGCGCCCGCTCCACGTTCATCTGTTGCTCGGTGTCGGCATTGGCTCCGGACGCCGGAACTTGCGTCGGTGCTGGTGGTTGGACGGTTGGACTCGTCGTTGGCATAACTGTAACCGTAGCGACATTAGTTGACGGAGAAGTGAGTGCCGAAGCATTAACAGATCGACGAGACCTCTGAGTTTCTTGAGAAGTTGCAGCCGTTTGACCAATCGTATCGGCCTCAGAAACGGTTTGATTCTGAGGATCCGCACGTCCACAACCAGCGAGCAGGATCAGCAGCAATACAGCTATCAGGAAGGGCAAGCGCATAAGATGATCCTTTCCAAAGCAATCCAAGACACCTTCCATTACGATACGCAACCATACATACGCTGTCCACAATGTCCGGCTGACATGTCCATCACGTTTATGTGAGCGCACAACACTGCAAGGCGCATATAACCTCGTTCCACAGCAGCGAAGCCACTTAAACATCATATTTGACCTTGGAGGCACCCTGATTTCCCGTCTTCATCAGGACTAGCGATGACTGGCACAGTGGAAGTGCAGGTGGTATACAGCACCTTCATCTAGCTTTCGCGTACACGTCGCTCGCTTACAGCATTGTTCCGATATAACGTCAGTATGGACGCCGGTTGGCTATAGTTAGTCGCAAGCATCTCAAGAGGCTCTACATGTCCCAACAGCATTTTGCTCATACCACACCGCCGTTTATCACACGACGCCAACCGTGGCACATCTTTGCTGATAGGTCCTTGCGAACTAAACTTATTTGCACCTGTCTTGCAGTGACGGTCGTTAGCGTGCTTAGCGTTGCATTGGTGATATACAGGACAACGCGAGCCTCACTTATGGCTGAAGTAGCGCAAAATCTGCAAAACGCCGCGTCCAATCAAGGTAGTGTTGTAGGAGATATGTTTGCGCGCGAGGTTGATTTGCTGCAAGCGTTTGCGTTGAGCAAGGTCGTTCAGGATGATGTAACAGCCTTTGGGAAAAGTTATCAGGGAAATGACGATGCGATTAAAAAGAAGATTCAGGCGCTAGACCAACGGTGGAAGCAGGCAAACGATACCGACTCACTTATTCAAACCACACTTACTAACACGGTCGCCTCGGAGTTACAAGAGTTTCAAACGTCCTTTCCGCAAAATGTTGAAGTGCTTGTTACCGACCAGTATGGCGCGTTGGTAGGGGCTACCAATCGAACGTCCGATTACTTGCAAGCGGACGAAGCATGGTGGCAAGCAACGTACCGAAACGGCAAGGGTGAGATTTTTATTGGTCAGCCCGAGTATGACCAAAGCAGCCGGACAATGAGCATTATTATTGGAGTACCGCTGCGAGGACATGGGCAGCAGGATGTTGTAGGCGTGCTGCGGACCACCTACGAGATCAAGTCGCTCGGTACGCTGCTGGCAAGTGTTCAAGCCGGAGAAACAGGCAGTGCAGACTTGTTGCTGCCTGACGGACACATGATCCGCAACACAGGCGAAATGATCGCGACGCCGGCTGAGATGGCGCTGCAGCCGCAACCAGACGCACAATCTAACGCGAGTGTACTACTTCTAGGCAGCGGCGACCAACTCGTGACTCAAGCGCCCGTTACAACACATGTCGTAAACATAGCGCCGCT
>JASKZZ010000471.1 GCA_030147335.1 Herpetosiphonaceae bacterium
ATGACCCCGAACTTCAGCGCCGTTTCAGCGCCACGCGTAAATAGGCTAGGCTCCATATAGCCGATCTTGGTACTTTTGTTAATCGGATCACCCCATACCAGCTTGTTGACTTCGTCCATTTGCCACTGCTGCGCTTCACGCGTCATCACGCCGCTGGCATCATTTTTTAGCATAATATCCACGCAGGCGGCGGAATTATCGCGGCAATATTCCCAGCCTTTGAATGAAGCACGCAGGAAGCGCGCAGCAATATCCTTGTTCTTGGGATTGGCGTTGAGCCATTCTTCGCTCACAAACAGCCCGTCCTCGGGCATCGCGGTTTCTTCTTTGTTGTAGTCGATGATGTTAAGCTCGTCGATGGTGTGGCCCGCGCTGAGCACCTGATACAGTTCGTTGTACGTCATCGCAGCCGCCGAGTCAACTTCTTTGTTCAGCAGCAGGTTCATATCAAACGGTTGCTGCACCAATGTAAGATCAGTATCTTTGTTAAGATTGTATTTCGCCAACGTGGCCAGCAGATTATACTCATTGCCGCCAAACCAGACTGCAACCTTCTTGCCCTTCAACTCTGCTGGTGTGGCAATGTTGGTATCCTTCCATGACAGCTGGCGCATTCCCGCGAAGGTGTACACCTGGGCGATGTTAACCAGCGGTGTTCCTTGTTCGCGTGTCGCCAACAAGCTAGCGAGCCAATTGACGCCGAACTCGGCCTGGCCGCTCGCCACCACTTGCTCGGGCACAATATCCGGCCCACCCGGCCTGATCGTCAGGTTAAGATTTTCAGCCGTGTAGTAGCCTTGATCCAATGCCGCATAGTAGCCCGCGAACTGGGCCTGGGCAACCCATTTGAGCTGGAGACTTACG
This sequence comes from Herpetosiphonaceae bacterium, assembly GCA_030147335.1. GTDB lineage: Bacteria > Chloroflexota > Chloroflexia > Chloroflexales > Kallotenuaceae > LB3-1. Next base: position 865 of record JASKZZ010000471.1, read on the forward strand.
TTATCTGCTTGACCGCTGGCCGTACTCGCTGCTGTTGATGGCACCGTCTCCGCTGCGGTGGTGGAAGACGCAGCCGATGGCGCCGTGGCCACCTCGGGGGAACCGCAAGCAGCGAGAATGCTGCTCAATACCAACACGGCGATGAAGTTAAGCCGTTTCTGAAGTTGCATAGAAGGCCTCCATAAGCACGCTGCGACCGTATCGTTCATTGAAGTGGGGAGTGAGCCGTCGCACCTCCTTCGCTCGTGGTATTTATGCGACACTGCCGCAGGGCTGCTATGCCCGGAGCAAACTCAAAGCAGACAAAACTGGAATATAGCAGCAGCCGAGTCGAACAGAACACGGTGTTCCGTGCCCGTGTCCTCGCATACCTATCGATCTCGGTTTGCAGCGTGCCATGGCATCAGCACGCGTTCAAGCAGCACAATCACGAGGTAAAAGCCGATGCCAAGCAAACACGCAATCACGATGGCGGACCACGCTTCACGAGTGCGAAGAATACCTGCCTGGCTTTTGATATACACGCCTAATGTGTTTTGCGGCCCGCCAAAAAACTCTGCGACCACCGCCCCGATCATTGAGAGCGTTGCACAGATTTTAAGCGCGTTGAACAAATACGGCAGCGCTGCCGGCAGTCGCAGCTTGAGGAAAATATCTCGCTGTGAGGCGGCGTACGAGTGCATCAATTGGAGCGCGTCGGCGTTGGGCGAGATCAGGCCGCGATACACGTTAACCAGCGTCGGAAAGAAGGTCATAATCACCACAACCGCAATCTTCGATGCCGGACGCGTGCTGCCAAGCCAGATACCCAGAATTGGCGCAAGCGCGACAATCGGTACCGCGTTGGAAGCAATCGACAATGGAACCAGTGCATCCGCTAAACGCCGCCAACGGACACAGATCGCGGCGACCAGACAGCCGAGACTACAGCCGATGGCAAAGCCGCTTACGGCTTCGCTAAACGTCGCCAGTCCAATCCGCACCAGGAGGGGCATCTGCTGCGCCATGGTTGCCAGGACCTGACTGGGGGCAGGCAGCAGGTAAATCGGTACCCCGAAGAAGCGCACGACACCTTCCCACAGCACCAGGCCCAGCACAAACGTGACAATCGCCGGTACCAGGGAAGCCCCGCTTCGTACAACGGACTCCAGGGTATCGGCTGCGTTGCGGACGCGTGATTGTTGCACGCTTGTTGGCTGCTGGCCGATCACGCTCATGCTAGGCCTCCCGAAGGCTTTCGCGGACGGTGGTTGCCAACTCGAAAAATCGCGGTGACTCGCGTGTCGCAATATCGCGTGGACGTGGCAAGTCAATCGTGATGATGTTTGAAATGCGACCTGGCCTGGGCGACATCACAACCACCCGATCAGACAGAAATACCGCCTCGGGAATGCTATGCGTTACGAACACAACCGTAGTAGCGGTATCGGAACCACCCCAGACCGTCAACAGCTCCGACTGCATCCGTTCACGCGTGATCTCATCCAATGCGCCAAACGGTTCGTCCATCAGCAGCAGGGCAGGCGAAAACGCGAGCGCTCTGGCAATCGAGACCCGCTGTTGCATACCGCCCGAAAGCTGCCATGGAAACGCGCGCTCAAACTCGCGCAGCCCGACCAGCTCAAGCATCGCGTCGGCCCGTACCCGTCGCTGCCCAGCCTCATAACCCATGACCTCCAGCGGAAGCTCGACATTCTTGCGCACGGTTCGCCAGTCGTACAGCACCGGCGATTGGAAAACAATGCCGTAGTCGCGGTCGCGCCGTGCCTGCTGAGGTGACTTGCCATGTACCTTGATCGCGCCACTGCTCGGCTGATCTAAATCGCCGATCAACCGCATCAACGTGCTTTTGCCGCAGCCACTGGGACCGATCAGCGAGATAAACTCGCCCGGCGCGATATGCAGATTGACCTCTTGCAGCGCCGTTACCGCATTATGTCTCCCACCGTAAATTTTGCTCACATTGTCCATTGCGATAATCATGGGCGTGGTTGCGGTCATGATTGTTCCTGGCCTTTGCTAAAGATTGTCGGGCGTTGGCCGCTCCCGTAGGATCAGTCGCTCCGCCAGCACGACGGCTCCATAGCACACGAGGCCGACCATGGCGGCTACCAGGATTGTGGCGTAGAGCGCGGGTGGACGCGAATTATAGTATTGGGCAGCATTAATGATCGACACGCCGATGCCGCGCTGCGCTCCGGCAGGGAGTTCGGCAACGATAGCTCCAATCACACTGGCAGTTGCGGCAATCTTGAGCGACGTAAACAGGTGTGGTAATGCGGCAGGGAGTCGCAGTTTCAGGAACAACTGGAGTGGTGTAGCGGCGTATGAATGCATCAGCGCAAGCGCGTCGGGCGAGGTTGCGTGTAGCCCACGCAGCATCCCAATTGTCACCGGAAAGAACGTCAAGTAAGCGGCGACAATCGCCTTTGCCAGCAAGGAGGGCGCGCCCATCCGCCCCATCCCCACCACGACCATCGGCGCGATTGCCAGGATCGGCACGGTTTGCGACCCGACGACATAGGGCATACAGCCACGTTCCAGCAAGCCAGAACCGGCAAAGACGATTGCAAGCGTACAGCCGAGCACGCTGCCCAACACAAAGCCCGCCCCAGCTTCACCAATCGTAACCAGGGCGTTTTGCAGCATGACCACCGCCCAAATTGGACCAGATCCACCACGTGTACGTGTCCCGAACTCACCAAAAATTGCCGCGAGATGTGGTAGCTTCTGGTCGGAAATATTGAATACTAACTTCAAGCTTTCCCATATCACGCCGAAGAGCACAAGCAGCACGACAAATCCGAGACCACGTCGGGCAGTATGAGACAGCCGTCCAGCAAGCAGCGGCTGATAAAGGGCCTTGGTCGTCAGCGCGAGGTCATCGATCACCGTAACCTCCGTTGAAGCTATGCTAAGTGTGTTTGTGTTGGGACCGAATTACTCGTATCTCGGAATACAACAGTACGGGTGGTGTACAGGTTCGGCAAAGGAAAATGGATGCAACGGCGCACCGTGCGACGCGGGAAATTTGGCTACGAAGGGCGCTCTGTAACTGCGTGCGGCGATGCGTTGCAGAATCCGGAGCGGGAAGGACTTGAATGAGGCCCAAATATAGGGTACTTGAAGCTATTTGTCAATCTAGCCGTCGTGCTGATTCCTGCACTCATGCCGCGCTCGGCAACCCTTCCTGC
>JASKZZ010000482.1 GCA_030147335.1 Herpetosiphonaceae bacterium
GCAGCTTGGTACAACGCCGTTGTATGTTGAAGCGGTGCCAGAAGGAGCGCTGCTGCTCGTTCCACAAGAATATCAAGCAGCTAAGGAAACCACAGCAGCATGAACAACTTCAGCGGTTCACCACATATTACCAACCAACGACGGTATTTGACGGTGGCCGTGTCTTGTTCTGTTGTTCCAATCCTACTTATCGTACTGCTGCCTGAACCACTGCGTAGCCGGGTGTTGCCGATTGCGGCTGTGTTTGTGCCACATGCGCTGTTGTATGGCCTGGCTTTTTTGTTGCTGGGGTTGGAATGGGTATGGAACATTTTACGAAAACCGAGCAGTCCCATTATTAGCTGTCCCGCATGTCATACCACAGAAGAGCCATATCGTCGCTTTTTCGTAACGCGGGTAACGTCGCAGATTGTGCGAGTTCATTGTCCAGAGTGCCACGAACGCTGGATGGAACGACGATAAAACAAGGCCCTTGGCACAACGCCAAGGGCCTGCTGCTTCCTTATCTAAAACGCTGCAACGACCGCGCCGCTGTACTTGTCCTCAATAAACTTTTTAACCTCGTGCTAGGTTAGCAGCTTCGCGAGCTGCTGCACATTCGGTTCTGCCTCGCGATTTTTTAGCACCGTTAACACATTAGCGTAAGGGTTGTTTTGCTCCGCCGCAAGTGCATGCGCGTCCTGTGCCGGCTTAAAATCTCGGCTTGCTTGACCAGCAGGCTCTCGCCATCCAGCGCTACGACCTCGCGCGATCCCTGGCGGTATATTTTTGTGATGTTTGCAAGTGAATCAACGGTTATACCCATAAATAAAAGTGCTTCCGGTGAGGAAGCACTTGTTCTTGTTTGTCCTGTTGTTCGTGTTCTTATTGTCGGTCTTTGACCAGCGGCAACATTGTCATCACTTGTAGATGATGTTTATACTTCTTCGTACAACGGCGTCGATAGATAGCGCTCACCATTGGATGGCGCGATAAAGACGATCAGCTTGCCAGCGTTTTCGGGTCGTCGGCCTACCTCAAGCGCAGCCCAAGCCGCAGCGCCGCCGGAGATACCAAGCAGCAAGCCTTCTTCTCGACCGAAGCGTCGGGCCGTTGCAAAGGCTTGGTCGTTCGATACCGCTATAACCTCATCAAACGCGTCACGGTTCAGCACGTCGGGTACGAAGCCGGCGCCAATACCTTGAATTTTGTGCGGTCCCGGCTTGCCGCCCGATAACACAGGTGATGCCTCCGGCTCGATAGCAATCGCATTGAATTCCGGCTTGCGCGCCTTGAGTACATCGCTGACGCCAGTGATGGTGCCGCCAGTGCCCACGCCGGCAATCAAAATATCAATCTTGCCGTCGGTGTCGGCCCACAACTCCTCGGCGGTAGTACGACGATGAACTTCGGGATTTGCCGCGTTCTTGAACTGCTGCGGTATAAAGCTGTTTTCAAGCTCGGCGACAATGCTTTCGGCCTGTCGGATCGCGCCGCCCATGCCTTCGGTACCGGGTGTCAGCACAAGCTCAGCACCATACGCCTTGAGCAGCTTACGACGTTCGAGGCTCATTGTTTCGGGCATGGTCAAAATCAAGCGATAGCCTTTGGCCGCTGCGACCATCGCCAGCGCAATGCCGGTGTTGCCGCTCGTCGGTTCGACCAACGTCGTCTCGCCGGGCTTGATCAGGCCAGCTTGCTCTGCTGCCTCGATCATCGCCAATCCAATGCGGTCCTTGACGGAGCCGCCAGGATTGAAGAACTCAAGCTTAGCTAAGATTATCGCCTGGGTGTCATTCAACTTACCCAGCTTAACCAGCGGTGTTCGACCTATTGTTTCGGTAATGTTTTCAAAAATCCGTGCCATAATTGCACCATATTGTTATGTTTGTTGTGCAAGAATATTATCATACTAGACGCAAAATTCAAGCGCCATTTGGCCTACAGCTGAAGAATCAAGAACCAGGGATCGAGAATAGCGAGATGTCGTACAGGGGTAATAGTTACAATTGGATACTGCTGCTATGAATAATTGCGGCGACTGGCTCGGTTGAGGAGTGCCGATGGGCAAATGCCATGCGCGGCGTATTATGCGCAATGCCAATCGAGCCATCACGGTGCATAACAATGCAGCCTGCAGCGCCACCCGTTCGACGCGCCATATTCTCAATCGATGTTTGAGCTGCCGCTTGAGCAGATATACCTTGCGCCATACTGTCAACCGTCCCTTTGGATAGCACAACCCGCATAATCGCTTCGCCAAGCCCAGTCGCACAGCACGCGCCTACCTCGTTGTCGGCGTAAAATCCGCAGCCTACAAGAGGAGCGTCGCCTACGCGACCAGGCAGCTTATTTGGTGTACCGCCAGTTGAAATTGCAGCCGCAATGTTGCCATGTTCATCCAGGGCAAGTGCGCCAACCGTATCATGGGCGCGAAACGAATCGGCAATAGCGAACGTCGGGTCTGCTTGCGCGCGTCGCCAGCGTTCAAGCTCGCGTTCAACGACCAGCTCAAGTGGATGGCACATCGGTAGCCCAAGCTTGGACGCAATCTCTTCGGCGCCACTACCGACTACCATGACATGTTCGGTTGTCAAAATGTGCCGCGCCAGTTGTATAGGATTACGCACATGCGCCAGCGCCGCTACAGCACCGACATTGAGCGTGCGGCCGTCCATGATCGCGGCATCCATCTCCACTTGACCGGCAGCGTTGAGAAATGAGCCAACGCCCGCGTCAAACGTCGGATCGTTCTCAAGTACCTGTATCGCCGCTTCACAAGAGTCGAGCGCGGACGCCCCGTTGTGCAACAGCTCCCATCCGGCATTGAGCGCGGCGCGGACACCATGGATGTGTGCCTCAACCTCATCATCGGGAATGGCCCAAGCGCCACCATGAATCACCAGTGATATTGGCATACGTGTTCCTCACAACTTACAGTTTGTCACGGTTAAGCACGTCTAAGATGAGCGCTGCTAACGGATGAGCGGTTTTAAGCATACGGCAAAACGATCAGCGCGTGAATATACTGCGCAGAAACCGGCCCATGCCCAAGACGAGCGCTACGCTGGCCAGGCCGATCATCCCAAGTGCGCCGAGTGTTATGCCCGCCCCACCGGAGATGAGTCGGGAAGGCGAGGTTGCATAGGTGATGTTTGGTGACGAAACCGCCGTGATGTTCACGGGAGCGGTGCCGGAGATAAGCGATTTGGTTTGAACTCGGCTGCCATAGCGCCGTGCGTAGACATTGGTGAACTCTCCCCCAACAAAAAGAACTTGGGAGGAAAGATATACCCACGCGACGAGCGCCAACGTTGATCCGACTGCGCCATAATCTTTGTAGCTGCTGAGCGCAATATAGAAAGCGATTGCTGACTGGAGCATTGTCCATAGGATCGCCGTTAAGACCGCGCCAAGCCAAACATCACGCCACGCCACATATGTTCGTGGTAGATACTTAAACAACAGTGCGAAAATTGCCGTCAGTACAGTTAAGTTGAAGAAGATTTGAGTTGTGCGCCACACGAGTACACCGCCGGGTAGTGCATTCGTGAAGTCACCAAGTATCGACAGTACAGCGCTGATAATCATCGACACGAGCAACAAGAATGTGCCCGACAGCACAAGCGCGAACGAGAATAGCGTTGATTTCATGAAGGCGAGCGGTCCGCCACTTGATGGCGCTTCCACTTGCCAGATTATATTGAAGGCACTGACCAGCTCGCCAAAAACCCACGACGCTCCCAGCAGCAACGTGATCGTGCCAATAATGCCCGAAGCTCGGCGTGTTTCGACTGCCGCATCCAGTGCGGCTACGAAATCTTCACGAAAACCACCGGTAACGCTGGCGAGGGCATCAAGAATAACATCTCGTGCGCCGTCGGAGTTGAGCAGCAGCAGCCGCAAGATAGAAAGCGCAACCAGTATCAGTGGAAACAACGAAAACAGCGTGTAGTACGATAAGGACGCGCCGAGTCGTGTACAGTTATCCGCGTTCCACTTACTGAACGTTTCTTTGAGCAAGGAAAATAATTTGATCTGGCGCAACTGCATAATCGTTCCTACACATGTAAAAGTATCTAGTTATAGTTGCTGTAGCATCATTTTTGCCAGCAGCTTGGCTCAAATGTACAATATCTGTGGTAGAGGAGTAACAAGTACGCTATGTATATACCACCTGGAGCCTTTCGTGCCCGCTCCCGCATGTTTGTCCGCTGGCGTCGTTGGCAGCGTCGTCGTCGTCCCCATCTGCCGCCAAACGCCGCGCCGATCACGTCGCAGCTCGTTGTCGGTGGATTTATTGATGTTGATGACTGGGAACAGCTTGTTGCGCTTGGTGTTAGCGTGGTTGTTAGCTTACAGGCAGAACGGCATGATGAGGACGCATTCGGTGATCTCCAGCCCGATGGCTACTTGCGGCTGCCAACGCTTGATCACACAGCGCCAACCTTAGCCCAGCTCCGTATGGGCGCTGCGTTTATCGATGAGTCGGTACGTTCGGGTAAACGAGTGCTGGTACATTGTCACGCTGGCATTGGTCGTTCGACATTACTTTGTACCTGTTATCTGATCTACGCCGGGATGAGTGTTGACGAAGCTTGGCAAACGGTCAAGGAAAAGCGTCCAATCGCGCACCTGAATGGATTGCAACGAACCGCACTGGCCGAATTTACCACAACGATCCAGCAAGAGCGCGCTGCGATAAGCGTGCCAGTCGATGGGCCAACGCCCGATACCCATATCTTTGGATCACAATCCTGATCAAAGGTACAGGCTTAGATTGCATCTGAGGTTGCGACGTGGTGCTATAGTGTTGCTAAGGAGCTATTTTACAGGAGGATACACAATGGCTCATGAACTTCCACCACTGCCGTATGCGTATGATGCGCTCGAACCACACATCGATAAGGAAACGATGACACTGCACCATGACAAGCATCATCAGGCCTACGTTAACAACTTGAACACGGCACTCGAAAAATATCCTGACTTGCAGGGCAAGAGCGCCGAAGAGTTGATTCGCGATCTTAACAGCGTGCCTGAGGATATTCGGATGGCCGTCCGCAACAACGGCGGCGGTCATGTCAACCACACCATGTTCTGGGAAATTATGGGTCCCAATGGTGGTGGACAGCCAACTGGCGCAATTGCTGACGCGATTAATCAGACATTTGGCAGCTTCGACGATTTCAAGAAGCAGTTCAACGATGCTGGCGTAAAGCGCTTTGGCAGCGGTTGGGTCTGGCTTGTACGGAGCAGCGGTGGTCAGCTCCAAATTACAAGCACGCAAAATCAGGATAATCCTCTAAGCGAAGGCCATACTCCCATCCTCGGTAACGATGTGTGGGAACACGCGTATTATCTCAAATACCAAAATCGCCGTCCGGATTATCTCAGTGCGTGGTGGAACACGATTAACTGGGACGAGATTAATCGGCGCTTTGGGCAGGGCAATAGCTAGGCTCTTTGAATTGTGCATGAATAACGGCAGGTTGCATAAACCTGCCGTATTTTTTGTTGTGATGCTTGGTTTGAAGACCATGGACGCAGTATTCAACATATACGACCATTCCTGCCCTTATCCGCAACGCTAGCGTGGCAACAAACTATGATCATTCGTCGACGCAAACGTACAACGGCTCCAGAGTCACCTCCCCTACAAGACCAAACAGTTGACGCGCAGCGTGCGCTTCGTCTGGGCTGGGCCGTGGCTGAGACATTTGGTCGGCTGCGTGTGTATCAAGCGGAGCATGCCAATAAGCGTAACGATCCAAACGAACTGCCGCGTTTTTCGTATTCCAACAGTGATCTCAGCAGTGCCCAGCAGCTTGAGGTTAGCTACCGCCGCCTGGTTGAGCTGTGTGCTGCACTCAATCTTCAGCCGCCCGATGCGCCAGAAATGGATGCTATGCTGCTTGGCGAGCAACCGCTGGCAACTGACGATGCGGTGCGAAAAGAGATTCACAGCACACTGGAATACTGGAGTCGGGCTTCGTGGATCCAGCTCAATGTGCGTTCGGCAGCGCTGGGTCGTGCAATGACGTATGGCGGCAGCCTCGCGGACACCTACTGGTACATGGCGCAGCCCGAAACACCTGCATTTCATTCCGGACGACAATCTGTCGAGGCGCTGCTTCGAGCGCACCGGCTGCGACGGATGCAAGAGCGCATGAGTGAGTTAGGCGAGGCGTTTCCCGCAGAGCTATGCGACGCAATTGGCCATAGTCTTGGTATGTGGATGTTTGATGCCGACAAAGAGCGTTGGATGAACGCAGCCGACTGGCAGCAGCTTGGCGTCAGTTTCGAGGCAACGCCGCAGCGCACGCCTCAGCAGCAGCTGCACTTTAACCTGTTCCGCCAGGTTCGCACATGGCGCGATCTCTTGTTCGAGTCGCGGCAGCCGTTGGATTATGTCAGTCCCGGATTTCGACGGCGTGCCAACTTATTCGCGGGCACGGTCACAATTTTAATGGTGTTGTTTGTGGCGCTGGGTGTAGGCGCGCTGGTCTTTGGAGCATTTAATGTGGCGCTGCGTGCGGCCAGCAGCGCCGATATTACGCGGCGGCTAGGCGGTGAGATATTGGAAGCAATCTCGGTATTTGTGACGGTTGCCTCAACGCTGGCAGTCGTGATCGCGGGGCTACTGGCACGGGCATCACGGGCGGTTGAGCAATTCGATGCGTGGCTGGAAGGTGCTATTGTGCGACGCACTATTCGGCGGCAAACTGCTGTGCCCTGGAACGAGCAGCCGCGTCGTCCAGCAGACTAGCCTGTTTCTGATCCTCCATCTGTTTGCCACCACGGCATTAAAGGATCGAATGGCTGAAGCTGATCTGCATACTGCGCGCGTAGTGCATCAAGAATGTGTTGCAGATCTGGCGGCAGTGGCGATTCTAGCTCAATCCACTCCCCATTCAATTTTGTAAAGCCTAGACGTTGCGCGTGTAGAAATTGCCGTCGTAGGCCGAGCGCAGTCACAGTTCGACGCGAACCATACAGCGGATCACCAATGATTGGGTGATGCTTGTGGCTGAAATGCACGCGAATTTGATGCGTTCGGCCTGTTTCAAGCTTCGCTTCCATAAGACTGAACGGTCCCAGCAGTTCCAACGTGCGGTAGTGAGTGCGCGCTGATCGTCCTCCTTGCACCACTGCCATGCGCAGGCGGTCATTTGGATGCCGATCAATCGGCGCGTCGATCACGCCTTGCGGCTCCTTGAATTGGCCTTCGATCAGCGCGCTATAAATCTTGAGCATGTGTCGTGCTTGCTGCTGATTTTGCAGCTGCGTTTTTGCTCGATCATGTTTGGCAACTACAAGCAGCCCCGATGTGTCGCGGTCGATGCGATGAACAATGCCCGGTCGCAGGTCATCACCGATCTGCATCGTCGGAAAATGATGGAGCAGCGCGTTAACCAGCGTTCCCGTTGAATGGCCCGGCGCTGGATGCACAACCATGCCTGCCGCTTTGTCAACCACGACAATATCATCGTCCTCGTACACGATGGTTAGCGGCAAATCTTCGGCGATAATGTCGCTTGGCTTTGGTACCGGCAGTGTAATGTTGATCTCGTCGCCGGGTTGCACCGCATAGCTAGGCTTAACCACCTTGTCGTTGACTCGCACATGAGCATCGCCAATCAGATGCTGTACGTAAGATCGCGACAAGTCGGGCAGCGCCAATGCGATATAGCGGTCGAGCCGTGCTCCAGCGTCATCCTGTCCAGCTGTAAGCGAAAGCGGCATTGACTCAGCGCCCATCTTCCGCCTCGGGAGTTGACATGGCTGCTGGCTGCTGCGGGTGTTCTTCGCCATACGCAAAAAGCGTGGCCATCAACAGCACGCCAATGACGATAGACGCGTCGGCGATGTTAAAAACGGGAAAGCGACCATCAAAGGTCTTAATGAAGTCGACGACGTAGCCAAAGCGAATGCGGTCAACGACGTTGCCGAGCGCACCCCCAACAATCAGCCCAAGGTTAATGCCAAGCCAGGGCTGTCCTTCCTCCGAATGTTTGAGGTAGAACCAGATCGCTCCCGCCACAATTAACAGTGATGTGATTGTAAAAACTTGTGGGACGCCCTGGAAAAGACCAAATGCGACACCGGTGTT
>JASKZZ010000020.1 GCA_030147335.1 Herpetosiphonaceae bacterium
GCCTGACGGCGACACTGATCCCGCCGGCGCAGTTCCTGATAATGACCAGCGAACATGGGTTGATGTACGCGACCTCAAGCTTTCGAGCTACTGCCCAAATCGCAGCAACAATCTGGTGAGCCAGTACGTCACGAATGGCTGGTATCAAACCGGTGTGAAGCCTCCCGCATTTTCACTGCATGGCGGTGCTGTCGCCGCAAACTTCGGGCTTGATATATCAAACTCGGTAAACACCAATGCGGGCGATATTTTCTACACCATAGATGGAACCGATCCGCGTGGCGAGCTTGGTGTCATTGCTCCGGGCGCTGTCAACGGTGCTGACGGTGTTAGAGTTACCATTTCGCAGGTAACAACAGTCAAAGCACGCGTTCTTTCAGGTGATGTTTGGAGTCCATTAGCCGAATATACGTACTATCCGCCGCAGCCGTTCGAAAATCTGGTAATCAACGAACTGCACTATAATCCTAGTGTGTCGAGCACTGCCGATCCTGATGATTACGAGTTTATTGAGCTGTACAATAAGGGTACGACGCCGCTACGCCTTGACAATGTGTCATTCTCACGCGGTATGAGTTACCGCTTCCCGATGAATACCACCCTTGGGGCAGGACAATATCTTGTGCTGGCGAGTGAGCCATCGGTCTTCAAGACACGCTACAGCTTGACAGCGTTCGGGGATTACCGAGGCAACCTGTCGAATCAAGGCGAAGCGGTTGAACTGATCGACGCTGTGGGCAACGTCATTGATAGTGTCAATTACCAGGTGGCGACACCGTGGCCAACGGCACCTAATGGTACAGGTAGCTCTTTGAGCCTAAGTGATGCACAGCTAGACAACAGCGTGGCATCGAGTTGGCGGGCTTCAGCAACAAGCGGAGGCACGCCTGCTAAACTCAACGATGGCAGCCCAACGCCAAGCGCGTCACCATCACCAAGCGCGTCACCGTCACCGAGTGCATCGCCTTCACCAAGCGCGTCACCGTCACCAAGCGCGTCACCGTCACCGAGTGCATTTCCGTCGCCGTCACCGAACCAGAAGCGTATCTTTTTGCCGGCGGTTGGACATCTTCGGTAACAAGCAGGTCGTTATTTAATGAGTCAAACACCGTCACCATCTGCTCTGCTAGGTGGTGACGGTGTTCAGTTTTTGACAAGCAATATGTGTGCGGGAAATTACTACGGCGCGATGTCACGCCACACGCCGGTCTGGTAGAAGTCGGCAAGGTTTTGCAGGCAAGGCTCGATGTTGTAGCCGTGCTCGTGCAGCCAATTGGGGTTGTAATAGGTGTCGTGATAACGATCTCCGGCGTCGCAGATCAGCGTGACTATCGAGCCTGTCTCGCCGCGTTGGAGCATCTCGGCCATGATGTGCAGCGCGCCATACACATTTGTTCCGGTCGATCCACCACATCGCCTGCCTAGAACATGCTCTAAAAAATGGATGGTCGCAAATGCTGCGGTATCTGGAACGCGCTGCATCCGGTCAACGATATCGGGCATAAATGACGGCTCCACGCGGGGCCGCCCAATTCCCTCGATACGAGAAGCGAGCTTTGTGGTTAAGTCGGCATTGCGTTGATGGAAAAAATCATAAAAGACTGAGTTGCTTGGATCAACGACGCATAGACGGCTGGTTCGTTGCGTATAGCGCAGGTAACGACCAAGGGTGGCCGACGTGCCGCCGGTTCCCGCGCTCATCACAATCCAGGCCGGTACAGGATGTGGCTCGTCTGCCATCTGCGCGAAGATAGACTCGGCAATGTTGTTATTGCCACGCCAATCGGTGGCGCGTTCGGCATAGGTGAACTGATCCATGTAGTGGCCGTTGCAGGTTTTCACTAGCCGCCGCGCCTCGTCGTAGATCTGTGTTGGATCCTCAACAAGATGACATGTGCCGCCGTAAAACGTGATTTGTCGAATCTTTGCAGGCGACGTGGTGCAGGGCATGACGGCAATAAAGGGCAGTCCCAACATTTTTGCAAAGTAGGCTTCGGAGATGGCGGTACTGCCCGATGATGTTTCGATAATCGTGGTGTCGGGGGTGATCCAGCCGTTGCATAGACCGTATAAAAACAATGAGCGCGCCAGACGATGCTTTAAGCTGCCGGTGGGATGCGTGGACTCATCTTTGAGATACAGTTGAATCGAGGACGAGCAAGGCAGCGTCAACTTGATTAAATGCGTATCCGCGGAGCGATTGAAGTCGGCGTTGATCAGTTGAATTGCGTCGTTCGTCCATTGTCGGTACGACATTAAGCTTCCTTTAGAAATGCGCAGCGAACTTGAGCGAAGTTAAGCTTCGGGTAGTTTATAGGTATGAGGACCCTCACATCGTACCATAGCAGCTGGACGACATTCGCTGCAAATTGTTGCGTACAAATCGCTTATCGACGCCGCTTGGGACGTTCGTCGCGGACTAAGGATTTTGCACTGGCTGGCCTACAAGCAGCAGTGATAATGGGTTGTCGCTATCGGGATGGGTCGGCTCGATGAACTGTACCAGGTTAATCCCCGCAGCTTGAAACAGTGTGATCCAGGAACTAACTGTGCGGAAATACCATGGCATCGGCGCTGCAAATGCCGTGCCGAATGTATCAAACGTTTCTGTGCGCCATCCATCTCGATACGGCCCGTTGCCGCCAGCGGTCCATGGATGCACGGTTTGAATCACAAGCGCGCCACCACCACTTAACGCACTGCACAGTGCGCGAAGCAAAGGTTCGAGGTGAGCGCCGAGCAGCGAAAAGTTGCAAACGATGGCATCATAGGGGCAGTCTAGCCTGGACGGATCAGCCACGATCATGTCGTACGCGAGCACCCGAAACGGCGCATCGCTCATTGTCTGGGCCGCCGCAATTAAGGCCGCGCTGCCGTCTACACCAACCGTAGCGAAGCCTGCCTGGTTTAGTGCGCGGGTTAGCCAGCCTTCCCCACAACCGAGGTCGAGTACGCGTTTGGGCTGAAGCGCAGACACAGCCGCGATGATGGCGGCATTCGTAGCAACACGGCGGCTTTCAATTTGTTCCTGGCCTATAACCGTTGCCCAAGCAGCAGCATTTGTTTCCCAACTGGCAGCGAGCTGCTGCTCTTGGATTGAGTCGTTCATGGTCTGTTCCTATGCGACGCTCAATGTACGTAGCTTCAACTGCAAGGACGGATAACGAGTACTCAGAGACGCCGTTATCAACTGTGATATGTGATTGACTATCCCCCAAGTCTATGCGGCACCCGACGTATGCGCAAGTCCACTGCCCTGATGCGGGTAAAAACGCGCAATTATTGATAGCAGTGTTTGGAGGTCAACAGGTTTAGATATGATCGCAGCGACGGGGATTGTTGGTCTTCGGCGTGAATCTTCGGCTATGGCGGAAAGCACAACAACCGGCATGTCGGACAAAGAAGGATCACGCTGGAGATGCGCCAGGACTTCCCATCCCGACATAATTGGCAGCATAAGGTCGAGCACCATCATGGCTGGCCGCGTTGTACCTTGCATCAGAAGCCGAACTGCTGAAGCACCGTTGCTGACGGTAACGACCGGATAATTTTCTTCT
>JASKZZ010000064.1 GCA_030147335.1 Herpetosiphonaceae bacterium
GGAAGGGCAGCCGACATATCGAGCGCCAACTCATCAAACAAGTACAAGGAGACGATGCCAATGAGCCATCACGATGAACGCCAAGAACATATTCAAAAGTTATGGAAGCTAATCAAAGACATTAAGTTTGGGATGCTTACCACGGTGGATGGGGATGGTACGCTGCGTAGCCGGCCAATGGCGACGCAAAGTGTCGAGTTTGATGGCGATTTATGGTTTTTCACCTACGCCAGCTCACCCAAAATCGAAGAGGTCCAGCACGACCAGGATGTTAACGTAAGTTTTGCCGACAACGATAACAACGTGTGGGTTTCAGTTTCGGGTGTTGCTCAGGTGGTGCGCGACCGTAAAAAAATGGAAGAGCTATGGAACCCAATTCTTAGAACATGGTTTCCCAAGGGTCTTGACGAGCCGGATATTGCGCTGCTCAAAGTGAATGTAACAAAAGCAGAGTATTGGGACTCGCCCTCAAATCCGGTGGTACACGCTTACGGCTTTGTTAAGTCTCAGCTCACGGGCAAGCCACCATCACCAGGCGAGAACGAGAAAATCGACCTGTAACACAAGCAGGTCTAGTTTTCAGGATTAAGGCATAATGGTAGGGGTAGGTGGATAACCTATCCCTACTTGTTTTATAGCTGCGCAAAGGACACGTATCGTGCTTAGAGGGAAACAACGCCGACAATTTCGTATCCTTCGTTTCGTCGGCGCACTCGTCGGCGGTCTGCTACTGTTTCCGGTTGCCGTGCTTGCCGGCTGGCTTGGTTACAGTGCACTGTTTGTTAATCATCGTGTTGTGCTACCACCGGCAATTGACGCGGAACGACGAACGTTTCAAAGCACGCGAGCTGGATTACTCAGCTATTATGTTGATCGGTCGGCGCAGGGCCGGCCACTTGTCCTGATTCACAGCATTAATGCGGCTGCTTCGGCGTATGAGATGCGGCCAATTTTTGAGCAATATCGTAGTCAACGGCCAGTTTATGCCATTGAGCTGCCGGGCTTTGGCTTTTCGGAGCGCTCCGAGCGGGACTATTCGGCTGCGCTGTACACTGAGGCGATTATTGACTTTTTGGAGCAAGAGGTTCAAAGCAACGGTGATGCCGATGTGATTGCCCTTTCGTTGAGCAGCGAGTTTATGGCGCGGGCAGCGTTGGAACGGCCCGACCTTTTTCGGACGATTGCAATGATCTCGCCCTCCGGATTTACGGAGCGCGGGGCGGAAAACAGAGTACAAAATACAGGCCAGCGTGGTACAAGCGACCGTGTGCTTGGTGTGCTGAAGTGGCCAGTCTGGAGCCAGGGTTTATACGATCTGTTGGTATCGCCGCCCAGCCTGCGCTATTTTTTGCAGCTTAACTTTGTCGGCGAGGTTGATCCAGGCTTGCTTGATTATGCCTACGCTACAGCGCATCAGCCCGGTTCGCGTTGGGCGCCGTTCGCGTTTGTCAGCGGCAAATTGTTTTCATTCGACATACGCGAGACCGTCTACGAACAATTAACGCTGCCGGTGCTGGTGCTGTATGACAAAGATCCCAATATCCGTTTCGATACACTTCCGCAAGTGTTGGAGCGTTCTAACTGGCAAGATGGTCGTATTGCGGGAACCCTGGGCCTACCGCATTGGGAGCAAATGCCTGCCACAGCGGAAGCGCTCAACACATTTTGGCAAAATCCGCCAAGATGACAGCGAATCCAGCTAATACTCATTGCTTACTGTTGGCAGTGCGGGCAAAAGTGCGTGTTGCGATTGCTGATGCGTAGATGCTGGATCGGCGTAGCACAGCGAGGACACGGCCTGTGGGTGCGCTCAAACACGTTGCGGCGATGCTTGGCCTTGCCCGGTACACCAAATAAATCGCGCTGAGTGCCACGTAGTGCTAGTCCTTCTTCCAACACCGCACAGATTGCGTCGTGCAGCCGTTGAATGTCGTCTGCGCTTAAGCTGCTGGGTGTTCGACGTGGATCAATGCGTGCGACCCACATACTCTCGTCGGCGTCGCGGTTGCCTAGACCGGCAAGAACACGCTGGTTGAGCAGAACGGTTTTGAGCGGTCCTTTGCGCTTTGCAAGCTGTTTTGCGAGTACCGCAACATTGAAATCGGGATCAAGCGCTTCCGGGCCAAGCGAATCGAGGTCGAGTCCCTTTGCCAGCGCTTGTGGCGAAGCAGCGGCCGCACGTGCGTAACCTAACGTGTCGAGCAGACGCAGCTCTTCATCGCGATCCAGGCCAAATACAACGAGTGTTTCACGGGGACGTGGTGCCGCTGCCCGAGTAAGGGTTAGCGTGCCCCACAACATGAAATGGACGGACAACACAAGGTCACCCGACAGCGGCATCAAGATATATTTGGCGCGCCTTTGCGCCGACTCAACCTCGCGTCCGCTTACGAGCTGCACAAACTCGTCGGGAGCGGGAAAGCGAATAGCCGCCGGCTCCAGCACTTCCACTCGCTCGATCCTACGGCCTACGACGGCCACTTGCAAATCACGCACGATTGTCTCAACCTCGGGCACTTCCGCCATGTTGTCCTCCCGCGTTACGTTGTGTTTGTTGCACAGGGTATGCCGTGAAGCAGGCTTGAGGTATGAGGTTTGAGATTGAAAGTCTGAAGTCATCGAGAATTTTGCTCGTACTCTTTTGGTTAGAGACAAGCACACATTGAGATGACCAGCTGCATTTATCCATACTTCTCTTGCCTTATGTCCCACTCGTACTCCTCATGCCTGATACGTCATGCCTCATGCCTTATAGTTTGACATGTGCAGTAGGATACAAAAAGAAATTCAGAGTAGCTAT
Source organism: Herpetosiphonaceae bacterium (assembly GCA_030147335.1). Taxonomy (GTDB): domain Bacteria; phylum Chloroflexota; class Chloroflexia; order Chloroflexales; family Kallotenuaceae; genus LB3-1. The sequence goes on from JASKZZ010000064.1 coordinate 2,801, forward strand.
TACCGCATCAGATGGAGACGATATGAAGCTGTCTGGCACGCACACCATGAACGCTCCACGCGAACGCGTTTGGACGGTGCTGAACGACATTGAGGCCCTGAAAACATTGATCCCAGGCGTTGAGTCGCTGGAAGAGGTTGCGCCCAATTCCTACAAGGGTGTTGCCAAAGTTGGTGTTGCCGGAATCAAAGGCGAGTACACGGGTACGGTGCAGCTCAGTGATTTACAGCCACCCGAAAGCTACCGTATCAGCGGCGAAGGCAAAGGCAAGCCTGGCCACGTTAAGGGAACAGGCACAATCAACCTGACCGAGGAAGGACCGAATACCACGACCTTGCACTACAGCGGTGACATTCAGGTTGGCGGCATGATTGCAAGTGTGGGCCAGCGTTTAATCGAGGGCGCGGCTAAAATCATGGTTGGACAAGGCCTCAAAGCGCTCTCGCAGCGAGTCGAACGCTCGTAACGCATGCAGACATTCACGACACAGCTGCGCGTTCGTCATTACGAGATGGATGCGTTGGGCCACGTCAACAACGCGGTGTATCAAAGCTATCTTGAGCAGGCTGCGATCGAGCACTCGGAGCAGCTAGGCTTTACCTATCAGCGCTACCGCGAGATTGGC
>JASKZZ010000098.1 GCA_030147335.1 Herpetosiphonaceae bacterium
CCTGGTGATGGAAAGGACGCGGCAACCAAATTGGAGATGGGGCGCAAGCTGTGGCAGTACGGCCAGAGGCGCGAGATAGTCGGCAACCAGTTCTGCGCCGGTCGGGTAGGCTTCCGGATCAGGAGCTTGCCAGCCTGTTGCTTCAAGTAAACGAACTGCGGTCGCATCGACTGCGTAACGCCATGGTGTAAATAGCTGAACATGGCCCCATTTGCGAACGCTTGCGCCAACCTCATCTCCGGCTTCCAGAACGAGCGGAGTCTCACCGCGATCAAGCAAATGAACTGCGGCGGACAAACCAACCGGCCCTGCGCCAATAACGATAACCGGCAAAGAAAAGCGAACCATGAAACACCACCTTGTAACAAGCATATTGGTAAATATCAATATAGAGCCGATAAAAACAAAACTAAACGATCGCCGACAATACAAGCAAGGTTATTGGTCATGCCAAGACAAGTAATTGTCGTTGCAGGATATGTTTATTGTGGACTACATACATTCTCTTGCGACTTGCTACAAACAGCGCCGCTGTTCACAAACTCCGCTAAACGGCGATAACACACCACTATTAGCCGACCATCCGGTGAGATTGTAGTGTAACTTCGCAGTTTGCCGCAGGATTTGCCAAACAAGCGCGTGATAAGGAAATGCAGCATCATATTCCTCACTAAATTGACCATTATCGATATAAAGCTGAAATAAAAAGACTGGCTTTCGTTACGTCAACAGCTTTAGTACAGCCTGAACGTCGCCCAACCGTTCCTGTCGCACATAATAGTAGGCCCACAACCCTTGTTTTTCGTAGCCAACCAACCCGGCCTCTCGCAAAACTTTTAAATGATGTGAAATAGTTGATTGCTTTGGCCGTTGACCGGTTTGTGGATCGGGCAGGCCCACAACACCTTCAAAATCGCAAACACACACGAGGCCACTGCGCTGAATCAGAATATCAAGGATTTGCAGCCGTGCCGGGTCCGCCAAGGCTTTGAGCAGATCCGCTGATGACTTTGCGTCGTCGTCGCTGAGACGCGGCAATACGGGCGCGCAGCAAGTCTGTCCTACCTGTCGTTTGGGTTCTAAAATTACCGCATTAGCCATTCCCAACTCCTTCTTGCTGCACTATACACACTACATTGATACTTGTCAATATACTTTTTGAACATGTAATGACAAAGAATTTCAACACAGCTTGGGAAACGGGCGATGAATTAATCGTCGTCCAACAAATCCAATACAGCGTTCCATACCTTCATACGCTGCTCGTTGCCGCCAACGTCGGGGTGATGTAAGCGCGCCATGGCCTTGCGAATTGCTTTCGCCTCACTCGCCGTAATATTGATGCCATGCAGATCAATTGATGCTTCACGGGAAGCGCGAGGAGTACTGCGCCTCAACCGCTGCAACTCATGGCTCAACAACGCATTTTCACGCGCAATATCGACCATATTATTGACGGTTTTGGTGTACGCCTCGGTTGTTTCCGCATGACGGGCTTGTTCTTTGCGAAGTTCACGCGACAGCCGTCGGCACTCAGCTTGCGCTTCGCTCACCTGACGCTGAAGCTCGTTGATGCTTCGTGAACGTGTTGAGTCCTGCTCGGCCATCCATGGCTGCTCATGAGGATCAGACGTGGGCTGAGTCGCCATTAATGACACTCCTTACAGGTATAGCAAACACACAAGATCACAATTATACCGTTTCTAGCTCTGCCACACTGGAGATTACGTCGACTCAGACCCCAACATGTAGACGCAGAATCACAACTTGCTTTGTTAAACACTGCTAACCATTGTTTCGATTCGTGGTGTGGCTCATTTTGCTCTTAGGTAAACCAACGTATGCGAATGGACAGGTACTATCAAGGAAGTTCGATAGCAATAAAGACCGCCAGGATTTTGATGTGGTGCTTACGGATCATGTAGTAGCTTAACACAACTTCCCGCTACGTATGACCGTCTTACGGTTAATTGTTAATCGGCTAGTAGACTATTGCGCTCAACGGCACCCGTAGTGTTGAGTTGGAAATTATACTGCTTTTCCACGCACTTTTCATGTATCCAACTGTCTTGAACATTGCCGAGAGCGGCGAGGCACGGCATAATACACATGATAAGGAGCAGATATGTTTATCGTCCATCCTGTAGCGAAACAACATCCGTCTCATCGATATCGTTCAACCGCGCGGCGATGGTTGTCGGTTGTGTTAATCAGCGCAACACTCACGGCCTGTAGCGCTGTAACACCCGTTCAGCCCAGCCAACCGATCGCTGTAACAAGTCCGTCTGCTGCCGCCACGGCTTCTGTTCAACCAAGTGCAGCGGCAACTTCGTCGGCATCGACGCAAGCAACCACGGTGCCATCTCGATCTGCTGCCGCTGTCGCACCAGCACAGCCAATTAGTGCCGATCAACCAGTTGCGATTAGCGGTAAGTTCACCTATACCAACGACATCATCACCACATACTACGTCGAACACGCAGTAGCACTGGTGGACATGTACGGGTATGTCGAACGAGATCAAGAATGGGAAATTCCGGTTGATTCGCAAACGCTTGGCTACCTCGACATGGACGAGCAGCAGCAAGAAGGCACATATGAGATCCAACTGCCGGCTCGTCCGCAGGGAACAGCAGTTGATGTAGACAATGACGGACAGCAAGATGCCGGCGTGCAGGTATTCGCAGTAGCATATTGGCCCAATCTGCTCGGCAGTCCGTACTCGGTCGGCGATGATCGCTCGCGTGGTTGGCCGTCCTACCTGGCATCAACTATTAACGACTCGGAGAACAAAGACGAAGTTATTGGCGGCAGTCTTGTCGTGTGGGCGCCCGACGATGCGCAGCAGTTTCCGACAGGCTTTGGACAAGACGGAGCCTTGTTCACTGACGACGATCCAGTTGGACCAATTCCCGCCGGCTACTCGGTTGTAAATCTTGATGAGCAGACCTTTACAATCAGCCGCGATGCCGAGCCAAACCTGACGCTCAACGAGCCGAAGGACGCCGTTATCAAGGATTTCTCCGAGCTTTCATACACAGATGCATTTCAGCAGATGTTTGAGCAAATTCGTAACGAATATGCGTTTAACGGCGTT
>JASKZZ010000102.1 GCA_030147335.1 Herpetosiphonaceae bacterium
ATGCATTACGAGCTAACCAATCGCACCGATAGCTTTACGAACTCAGATACGATCAAGGCGTTTCTTGACGGTGAAGTAGCAAAACTCGATCCGATTGTTGAGGATTTTCCCGACAATACGATGCTGCGGGTGATTGTGGACGAGGGTGGCAATGCTAACGTGCTGGATGTGCAGCTCAGGCTTTCGCTGCCGGGGCACATCTTTGTAAGCCACGAGCCGGGACCAGATTTTCGCAAAGCGTTTGACCAGGCGTTCAAAGAGCTGCGACGCCAGGTTCTGGATTATAAGACAAGCCGGCGTGATCAGCAGCGCCAACGCGGCGCATAGCCCGATGATCCGCTGGAAATGGCAAGGAGACAGTCCCTATGGAGCTGTCTCCTTATTTATAAGAGTGGTATGCGGTGAAACGCAAGAATTGGCTGATTGTCGTCTAGTTGGCTGCGATCTGCTCCAATGTTTGCTGATAGTTGCGCGTGGCAATTGACCCGAGCTGCTGTGGCCATTGTCCCGTAATTGCCGCAGTAATTTTGCCTACGTGCTCATGGCAATTTTCGATGAACAGAGTGTATCGCTGTTGAATACCAGCTGCAACGGTTCCGGCTAGATACAGCCCCGGAACATTGGTTTCCATTGTTTGCTCGTTAAAGACCGGCGTTCGATTTTCTCCACGCAGTTCAACTCCGGCTTGTTCCAAAAGCTGCTGCTCACCGCGAAACCCAGTGTTAAGCAGGACAAAATCGGTCTCGTGCTTGATCGCCTGGCCATCAACAGGGCGGCCTTGGATTGTTCGTGCTAAGGTGACATGAGTCGGCGTGATCTCAATTGGCATCGTTTCAGGCAGAAATTGAATCGTCCCGGCCTCGATCTGGGCCAGTAGGTCGGGCAGCAACCAATGTTTGATGCGTTGTTCATCGAACTGCGCGTGACGATAGCTGATCGTTACATCAGCACCTGCACGCCAACAGCGGAGAGCAGCTTCGGCAGCCGAATTGCGCCCACCAACGATCAACAAACGAGTGCGAAAATAGTCGTGTGGATCACGGAAATAATGTGAAACATGCGGCAGCATCTCGCCCGGAATACGCAGCAGATTGGGCTGATGCATGTCACCAATGGCTAGTACAACCCGTTTCGCGTAGTACTGCTGATCACCCATTCGAGTGCGTGCAGTCAGCATAAATCCATCATCAATGGCTGCCAGCTCGGTCACCGGCGCGTAGCTATTGATTTGGAGGTCAAATTGTTCCACGATACCGCGAAGGTACGCCAGGTAATCTTCGCCCGTGATGCGCTGCTGGTGATTATTCTGAATTGGAACTCCAGCAATCGCCAGCCGCTCCGTGGTGCTGAAAAAGGGCGTATTACGCGGCCACCAGGTCATTGTATGTCCAATTTGGCGAGCATCAAACTGGATGTAATCAACGCCGGCTCGCTTTAAGCATACGGCTAACTCAAGACCCAACGGCCCGGCCCCGACGATAGCAAGCTCGTGCTGCTGTATCATAGGGTGGTTGCGATCAAGCAACTGCTTTCGATGTATCATCTTTATTCCTTCAACGACAGGCAACCTGCTTATTGTGTGGCAGCTCCTGCTCATGTTCAGCAACGGTACATAATCAGTGTACCGACTCGTGATTCCTTCGGCAATTATTCGCATCTAGCCTAGCTGTATCGACTATACTAGGTGACCTAAGGGCGGTGAGGGGCGACGTCATTACTGAAAATGTGCTCCAAATCCAGGTTTCATCTGTTTCTACCAGTAATTGAGCATGTGTGTGGTGCTCCCAAAAGAGCTAGGAGGATGAGGTATGGAACATACGACGCAACCACTACGAGTTGGTGTTGTCGGTCTTGGCTTTGCAGGTGAAACGCATACCAAAGCGTATGGTCAAATACCAGGTGTGGAAGTTATTGCACTTGCCGGTTTGGAGTCCGACAAACTGGCCGCGCTTGGAGCGACCTATAACGTGCCGCATTTGTACGAAAATTATGAGCAATTGCTCGCCCGTGACGATCTCGATATTGTCAGCGTATGTGTGCCGAACTACTTGCACGCCCCGATTGCAATATCCGCATTTGAGCGCGGCATGCATGTACTCTGTGAAAAGCCATTGGCTCGCTCCAGTGATGAAGCCGCGGCAATGGTTGCCGCGGCACAGCGGGCTAATCGTGTGCTGCATGTTGCTTTCAATCACCGTATGCGCGGCGATGTGCAGGTGCTGAGACAAGCCGTGGAAGCAGGAACGCTTGGTCGGATCTACCACGCCAAGGCGAGTTGGATGCGTCGACGAGGCATTCCAGGCTTAGGTAGCTGGTTTACCAGCAAACATATGGCTGGTGGTGGTCCGTTGATCGATCTGGGCGTGCATGTGCTTGATATGGCCCTTTATTTGCTCGGCGAGCCGCATGTGCTCAGCGTTAGCTCGGCAGTGTATGCAGAGCTTGGCCCGCGTGGTCATGGCGGCGCGACTGGGCCAAAGTATCAGGTCGGTAGTTCGTTCGAGGTCGAGGATCTGGCAACTGCCTTTGTGCGGCTTGAAGGTGGCGGTACGTTGCTGCTGGAAGCAAGCTGGGCGACGCATGGCAGTGCCGGTGACGACTTTGGTGTTACGTTGTACGGTACCGATGGCGGGGCCGAAATCAAGGTCGTCAATTACAGCTGGGAAGATACACTGCGCATCTACACCGACGTAGCGAACGTACCCGCCGAAGTGCGACCACACGTAGCGAAAGGCGAGGGCCACCTCGGGATCGTGCGTGACTTTATCGCGGCGATTCGTGGCGGAGATTGGAGCGCACATCTCGGGCTTGATGGGCTACGTCGCGTGCAAATTATCGACGCTTGCTATACATCAGCGCTGCAAGGCCGTGAAGTTCAACTTCCTGTTAGCGATTTACCCGACAGCAAGCAGACAATTTAGTTGTCTGGTCCGTGATAGTGTTGTTTCACATTGATTGTGTGGGACGGGGCTTGATAAAGACGTAACAGGATAGTGACGTGATATAATGTGGTTGGTGTTTTTATCCGAACAACTTTAGAGTTGCATCGGGTAACGACGAGGGTTCGAATCCTTCAACGAAAAGCTGCACGCGCCCCGTGCAGTCTTTTCGTTTTCTACCGAACTGATTGTGCTGGGTGATTGTTTGTCCACCAAAGACCGGTTTTTAGCGCTTTGGCGCACGATAGCCGGCTGCTACGGCATCCTTTGTTTTTGCGAAGCAAACCTCGGGCTTTGTGCGCGTGTAGTACGTGCTGCGGGGTATGTGATAAATTTTTGTCCGACGACTTGCGTTAATATTGCCTTTAATCGGATGTGATTTCGGACAATTCCAGGCGCTAACAGGTGGAACGCCAGGGGCAGCATTGGTTGGCGTTGATCCAAAGACAAGACTTAGGCCGAGAGCGGCGGCAACTACATGACGCGGGAAACGGCGAAGCATTGATCAGCCTTTCTGCTTTGGTGAGTATGGAGTCATGCAGGAGAACGCAGCGATGCTCGGAAAAGATACGCTTTATTGCGTCCTGTAACACTGGGCTGGGAGTGGCATTCGTGCCATTCTCTTAACGATTGGTTGTATCTGCTGGTTGACCTCACTGGGCTAAAGTACGTCCATGGAACGGCAAAGGAACAGTTTATGCCTGAAGTACCACACTTTTTCGTGCCGGAAGCCACGTCTGACACGCAGGAGTCGATTTATGCAAGCTTTGCAGCATGGTGTCGCTCTCCGATTCCCAGTCCTGACAGGCGCGTCTATTCCATAACGTATATAACCAAAGGTACAGAGTGGACTGCAACTGTCGGTGAGTGCCTCCGGGGCACGCGTTATGTTACCACTCGTTCACATGGACAAAAAAATGAGCAAATGCAGTTCGTTTCAGATCCCGCTACAGTTCTGGCTATTTTTGAGGGCACTCCGTTCATGGTGGTGACCAACCAGGGAATGCCTCGGGGCGTCGGGTCAGTTTTGGCAAACCCCTTTTTGGCAGGACACCCTAAATCCATCGTCTATTTTTCGGACGGGTGATCCAACTGGAGCATCGTACGTTGCTGGGGAGCGCTAATGTAGTCGATCTTACCCCTACCTCTTGTCGCTTCCGGTCTTGACTCGCCGAATGGTCTAGTGCGTTTCCACCCGTCCATCACTCGCCATAGGCGAAGCAAGCCGCTACACTACCGGCATGTCGCTTTCTATTCTGCTCATACCCGGACGTCAGGAGGCTTACTGGTGCGAGAACATCCTATAACACCAATCGCTAAAGGGTGCCTTATTCTCGGTGCGATGTTGTGGCTTCTCACCGCCCTAGCTATTGGATGTGCGCTCCTAACCAGCATCAGCTAGCCATACCAAACGCTCGTTCATCCGTTACTCTTGCGTTCGTGCGTTTGAGTTGATACTGTTGTACTTTCCTCATTATTTGGTTTGCATTGGGGATCGTAGGCGATTGGCTATATCGGCAAGCGATTTGGTAGTAATGAGCGGCAATGTGATGGGGCAGTTTTCAGGTGTTTTCGCGTTTGGGCATCAACTGGAGCGTCAAACAGGGTAGCATGCACAACAAGAGCCGCATC
>JASKZZ010000359.1 GCA_030147335.1 Herpetosiphonaceae bacterium
TTATCTTGCTGCTCCTATTTTAATCCTGTTGTCATCTTACCTTTCTTCTTTGTTTTTTTTTTTATTTTAAATCATTTTTTTAATAAACGTTGCCCCGGTGTTTTTATTGCTACGCCTTAATTTGTCCGGCTTCGCACTACCTAGCAACCGCTATGCCAAGTCCACGCCATGTCTGCTTTGGTTATTCGCTCAGTTGCTCCCCTAGCCACATTTCAAAGTCGCGCTCAAGGGTCGTCAAATCCACAGCAAATGCTGCTTCAACTCGTTCGGGCGTTACCTGCTGCGCGATCTGCTCCATCGAAGTATTAAAAACCATGGAATCGCCACCGGCTCGCGGCAATGCATCACGAATCGAGTCAAACGATACATCAGCGAACGAGTCGTAAAAGGCCAGGAAGCGATCCTTGCCATACGTTTCCGTCAGGTATCGCACCAAATATGCTGAGTAGGCATAATCTATCGAGGTTTGCTCGCCGGTATGGTCGCTCTCGCCAAACGATGTTTTGTTGGTTAGCTCCACAAGATTAACCGACTCCGGACCAGGATTTTGGTACCAATCGGTGATAGTTTGCTGCGGAAAATCCTCGGTAATGTACATAGCAGCGCCTTCAGAAACCCAGGCCGGAGTGTACGGCATCGTTTTGGGAGAAAGCACCAGATGTGTTAGTTCATGCGCGATGGTACGCTGCCGATCCTGAGCAGGATCGGTCTCGAATGCCGCGCCATTAATGTAAAAGGCCTGACTGGTAATGCTTATGCCACGCTTGTTGATCCGGTAACGTGCCGACGCGACTCCAAGGAATTGACTGCCACTGCGCAGAGTCAACGTGGCAAACTCTTCCTCGGTCGCGGTTACATGCATCACGTTCACTGGAGCGGCTCGTTCCGGCAACGCCTGATCGACTCGTTCAAACGCGACTTGCGCTTCCTGCTCAATCATCGGCAGATCATCAGCCAGTTCGGGCCGATAAAATATCCAGAAGGCGCCAGTACGAGTGGCAGCCGTCGGCCCATACATCCAGAACGGCAGCGTACCACTCACTTCGGTGATCAGCCATCCTTGGGGGGCATCCACCTGACGTTGCAGCACAAACTCAAGCCATGATGTAAAGATTGGCGTGACATCGCGTACCGAGTATTCAAGATCAGCCACAACCCCACGCAGCTCGTCCGGCCCATTCGGCAGCCCGCTGCTCTCGTCGACGCTTGGCTCCAACGTCACATTGGTAATCGGCAATGTCGCAAGCCGATCAAATATCTCGCCCTGGGACTGGTGCAAATCTGGCGCGAAATGTGACAGGTATGCGGCACGATCACCATTTGCCAATGCTTGTCCGGCAGCGGCGATCACGTCCTGAGCGTCTTTACGAGCTTGTTCCTCGGCGCTCAATGGGGTTGGCGTTGGGAGTGGAGTAGGTGTAGGTCGCGGCGCAACGCTTGGTGGAAGGTCCGCTTCGGTTGCAAGGCCAGCATTTTCGTTGGGGCGCAAGGGGATGCGCACGAGTGGATAGCTTGGGAATTGCAACAGCAGCACGTCACCGGCAGATGGGCGCGGGAAGGTTAGAGTACCAACGTTAGCCTCACCCTCACCCCAGATGTCACCGAGTGGCTGGATACCCCGATCCAGCGTTTGCTCAATCTGACCCGGTCGATATTGCCGCCACAGGGCGTCAAACACCACAGCATCGTGACCTGTAACCGTCGACGTAAAGGTAATATCGCTGCGGTTCTCATTCACAAATGCAATTTGCAGCAGCAGCGCATCGTTCTCGATTGTTGCTTGCTCAACCCGCAGCACGATGTTTTCTAGCCTTGGACTACGCACTTCAAAATCATAGGAGTACACGGCCGGATCGGGCGGCCCTAGCTCCGGACTTTCGGCAACAGGTTGATCAAGATTAAACGATAGATCGGGAAACCCAGGAAATTGTAGTTTGAACGACGTGCCTTCAGCCCCGTTAAACGTCAATGAGCCGGCATTCGCGCCTCCTTTCAACCAGGTACCATCGGGGGCAATTCCGTTATCAAGCGTGGCACTATGTTCTGAAACTTCATAGATTGCATCGCCAACAAGCCGAGCAGAATCAGCGATTGCTCCACTCACTCCCGCCAGATCCTCACTACGATTGTTGTAAAACGAAACATGCACGACCAAGCCATCGGTTGTGCGCTCCACATAGCGCACATGCATGTCGATGCCGTCCAGGTCATCCGAGCGAACGAGCTTGTCGACTAAAAAATAACGATCTGTCGAGCTTGTTCGTTCGCCTGCGGGTGGCACAGCCTGCTCAACCGGACGCACGCTTGTGCGTGGGCTTGCGCCACCTGCACTGGTTCCCGAACGTGGTACCGCCGTTATGCCGCAGCCAGCAAGCGTACAGACGCACAGCACGATCAGAATCATCCCACGCAACATTTTATTCACCCAATGCTCCATGCGGAAACTACTACAACTTGTTCTCAACTACCCTATAACCATGCTCGTCCACGACGTGGAACAGCACGAAATGGTAACACACGAGCGGGAGCTTGCACCACGGCTAAAGTAACTCCCAATCATGCGTTCAGGCATGTATCCATTCCATTTAATTCAAGAACAAAGTTGTTTGTGTACCATCCATACTTAGTTGTTTATGCCTGAATAAGGCCGCGCCGGATCGCATAACGCACAAGCTCCGTCCGATCATGCAAGTTGAGCTTGTCCATCAAGTTGGCGCGATGCGTTTGCACGGTTTTGATGCTGATATTAAGCTGCAGCGCGATTTGACGGTTGGTTAAGCCCTCGGCCACCAATGTCAACACTTCTAGCTCACGGTCCGTGAGCGAGTCGGGCGCGTCGCCACTCCGCTCTACCTGACGCACATAGTCGCTGATAAGCGTTCGTGTTAACGCAGGGTCAAGATACGACTCTCCGCGGCGTATGGCATTAATCGCGCCGACCAACTCCTTTGCCGCAGCCCGTTTCAAAACGTAGCCGGACGCTCCCGCTCGCAGCGCTTCCCGCAAATATTCCTCGCCCTCATGCATCGACAGCACCACCACCGACGTTTGCGGACTGCACTCAATAATTGCTCGTGTCGCTTCGAGTCCATTGATCTCTGGCATGGCAACATCAAGCACCGCAATATCAGGACGCAATTCTTCCGCCAGCCGGACAGCATCTCGTCCATTATCAGCAGTTCCAACTACCTGAAAGCCCGGATGTGACTCCAACACCATGCGTACGCCATCGCGCAGCATCGCGTGGTCGTCGGCAAGTAAAATACGCACATCGGTCATACTACACTCCTTATCCATATCCTGATCGTACCAGTTACAGCGATTTGCAACAACAGATGGTCCGGAACTCCCGTGTTACAATACAGCGTGTAGCTCCTTGCGCTTCCATTTTTTTAGTATCCTTCGGGAGTTCGAGATGCCTGAGAAGCAACAACGGCATAGCGAGATATGGTGGCGTGGTCACAATGATGCGCTTGCGGGCGACCCACCAAATGAAAGCTATTACCACTATTATTACGATTACAAGCTGGCGTACGATCATGTACGCCGCGAGCAGCGACGCACCCAGCGCAAGCGGTTTTTTGCAAGGTTTGGCCGCCGGCTGCTAATCGCCGTACCGATCGTGCTTGTTCTTGGTGGTGTAGGTTACCAGGCTTGGACAACCATGCGACCAGATCAAGCGTTGGTTGAACAGGAGCAAGTTGCGACCCCAACACCGCGTCCAACGCCGCGTCCAACACTTCCGCCACCGACGCCAACCCCTGAGCCTAGCCTCCGCCCCGATAGTCTCGCAGTTATCGCGGGAACCGAAGGCGCGCCGCTTAATGCGCGTAGCAAGCCTGGCTTGAAAGAAGCAAGGGTCACACGTTTTAGTGAAGGCCAAACGGTGCGCTTATTAGAGGGTCCGCAGGTGGCTGATGACCTTGAATGGTGGCGTGTTGAGGCTGACGGCAAAAGCGGCTGGGCTGCTGCTCGATTTTTGAAGCCTGTTGCGCAATAATGCCCCCTTGATCTACCCCCACGAGTCCTTGTACTATATAAGCCATTAAAAGTGAAAGGAGGAGGACCTTAACGTTTTGACTTTAGCCGGCCTATAGTTTATAAAACGTACTGTACACATCAGAAGCAAAAGTTAAAAATAAATTTGACAAATATTGCTTCCCGTGTACAATCATTCACGTTCGGTCCAGGTTGACCGATAGAACAACGAGTCATCTATGTGTATGGCTCAAGTGAATAGGAGCATGTTGTGAAGACAGTCCGACCTAGTGTTCAACTGTCCGTGCTGGTAATGACCGCCATGATGCTGGTTTCGTTTTTCTTCAACATTTCATCTGTTTCAGCATCCCCTGACCTCAACCACGTTATTGTACTTACGAACGAGCATCGCCGCGCCGCTGGCTGTGGTAATCTGACCTGGAATGGCGCATTAGCAACCGCTGCGCAGCGTCACGCCAGCGACATGGCCGCGAACAACTATTTCAGCCATAATAGCCGTAATGGTGCAACCTTCGCCGCGCGTATTCGCGCCGCTGGTTATCGCTATCGTCTGGCCGCTGAGAATATTGCTGCCGGTCAGCAGTCGCCTGAGGAAGTTGTTTCTACCTGGATGAATAGCCCTGGTCACCGCGCCAATATCTTGAACTGCCGCCTTAGCCAGATTGGCATCGGCTTCGCCGAAAACGGTGGAAGCGCGTATGGCACCTATTGGGTTCAAGACTTCGGCAGCATGCGCTAAATAACAACCAAATAGATCTTTGCTACACAGCGTCGGCGCTTGCCGGCGCTGTTGTTGTTTGACGACCTTGACGATAATCGGTACACTTTTCCCAAAGCTCCCCCAACATGGATTTGTGTAAGGCGATTGCTTAACGAGCATGGTAGATACAATTGTGAGAAACCGACGGCGCTGGTGCGTCGTGTTAATCGGGATGCTCCTGGCGACATTTGTGGGGGGAACAAGCGTTGCACAAGCCCAGAACTCAGCTTGGCGCGAACGTCGAACTACAAACTTCGCTATTCTTTATCCAGTTGATCCCGCTGCTTCAATAAACGCGGCGGCTGAGGCTGAGAAGTATGCGCAGTTTGTTGACAGCGTGTACGACGAAGTCACGGCAGTATTCAGCTACCCGGCACCAACACCAGTTATTTTACGCATCTACCCTTCAATGGAATTGTATGCCCGCGTTAACCCGCTCGCCGCACAAGTTCCAGGTGTTGTTGCGCATGCTCACACAGGTCGACGCGAAATCAGTATTGCCCTCCCTCAAACGGAAGACCAGCCGCAGGACCAAATTATCAACAATGTGCGTCACGAGCTGACACATATTATTGCCGCCGATTTGTCCGGTGATAAACTGACCACAGCGTTTCAAGAAGGGATTGCTCAATATATCGAGCATCCATCAGCGGAGCTTGATGCCAAAATGCAGCTGATGCAGCAAGTGGTTGAGAATAATCGAGTGCTACCGTGGGCCGACCTTAACCGGCCTGGTGTTGCTTACTCGGATCCGCGCATCAGCTATCCACAAAGCTATACGATGGTCGCCTTTTTGATCGAGCGCGATGGATTTGCTACCTTCCGCGCCTTTATCGAGCAGTCCAGAACCAGTAGTGGCTATCGCAGCGCGCTTGAGTCAGCCTATGGTGTCAGCGCGGACCAACTGGAGCGCGAGTGGCGTGCGCAACTGGAAACATTTATCAACGGTGGCTATCGTGAACGTGCTGTTGGAGCATTTGATCTGTCACAGGCCGAAACTCTGATCGGTCGTGGCGAGTACGATGCGGCGGTGCAGCAGCTTGAAACGGCGATTAAAACACTCGATGCGCAAACGCCGGTAGCGCAACAAGCCCAGGAGCTACTCCAGCGTGCTGAAAACGGCCGTGAAGCAAATACGCTTGCAGCAAGTGCCCTGGAAGCCTTGAAGCAAGGCGATTACACCACGGCTCAGCAGGCGGCAAGCAAAGGGCAACAGCTGCTCAACGAACTTGGCCAGCCGGCACAGATGCAGGTTATGGAGCAATATGGCAAACTTGCTACCGAAGGTATTGCAGCCCAGCAGCAGCTCGAAACAGCTCGCTCCAACTTGCGCTCGATGCGTGTCAGCCCAGCCAGAGATGCGTTAAGTGAAGCATATCGCACGTTTACCCGGCTTGGCGACGTGCAAAATGCAAGCGTTGCTCAAGATTCGCTGATCCGTATTCAGCGTACCGAAACAGGCTTAGCCATTGGCCTGGTGCTGATTGCGGCGCTGATTGCAGGCTGGAACATTCATCGGCGGGTCAACGAGCGCGACCAACACATACCATTTGGATAATCTTTGCGGATCGAGCAGGTAGGTCCTGCTTTCGATGCAGCTTTGATGGGATAGATATGGCACAGGTTTATCACGCACCGTCGTCAGGCGACATTTACCAGCGGTTGCAGGCTGTTGCTCGTACACTGCGACATCGACGGCGTGTTCGGCTTACGATACGCGCGCTATGGATGACACTTGCAGTATGGAGCATAGGGCTGCTGGTGATGCTGCTTGGCCTTGCACTGCCGACAACATGGCTACTCGCAGCGAGTGCGCTGACGTTTGTTATTGGTCTTGGCTACGCCTGGTTTAGCCATCCATCGATTGCGCGTTTAGCGCGAGGTCTTGACCGGCATTACAACTTATCGCAACAGTTGACCACAGCGCTTGAGGTTGCGCAGCATACAGAGTCGCAGCCGCTGGAGGAACGCCTGCTGCGAGAAACGGAAGGGCTGCTGGTACGGATGCGTCGCTACTTCGCCAGCCGTTCGCCGGTTCCGTGGCGGGAGATCGAGACGCTGGCAGCGATGGCGTTGTTGGCAGTTGGCCTGACGCTTGCCGTGCGACCATTGCTGCCCGAAGCCCTGGAACCGATTGCGCTGCCTAATCTGCCACCACCAACTGCGCCTAGTGCGCAAGCACAACAACAGCCAACTGAGCAGCCAATCGTGGAAGAAGAGCAGCAAGAGCTTTCGCCCGAACAACAAGCCGCCGCGGAAGCTATTGCCGACGCGCTTCGTGATAACGGCGCGACTCGCTCGGCTGCCGACGCACTTGATCGCGGCGACCCGAGCAGCGCGGCAAGTGATCTGCGTGAGCTAGCCGATCAATCCGAGCAGCTTGGCGATCAAGCACGCAGTGAC
>JASKZZ010000208.1 GCA_030147335.1 Herpetosiphonaceae bacterium
GCCATTCTTCTCTCCTCCTATACGTTCCAATGTGTGACGGGGATCGGCATATTGCGTGCCACGATCAGGCAATTCGCTCATCGAAATGTGGTATCGCACCATCCATGTCGTGCGCTACATCTGCTTGAACATCAACCGGCCGCAGCCGTGGCAGCATAAACGGCACTGCGCGTTGATAGTCCGTGTATTGTTCGCCATATGCTGCACGTAGCCGATACTCCTCGTGCCACGAACCGACAATCGCATACAACGTACTTATCATGGCTAGTGTGAGCCGATTAACCGTCATCTTGGGCCACAACCAAACCACTCCAATAATTGGGAAGTTGTCGGGGTGACGTGTATAGCGGAACGGGCCTTCAACCCGCAGCCGCCCTGCTTGATCGAGTGGTGGGCCTTGCGCCTCCGGCTCGGGTGCGGGTATGTCCTGCTTCTTCAGCGCCGATACGCGCGATAAACCGAGGAAATCCAGCAGACCCACGGTTCGTACGCTGCGCCACAGCATCACCAACGATGCCAGCTGCCCCAGCCGCAGCAACCACGACCAGGGCGCGCGGAGGTGATACAACGTTTGGTCTGGAAGTCGAAGGAACCACAGGGTTGCCCAGCCAAACATCACCGCCGATTCCACGTTAAAGACAAAGCGATACAGGCCGTTACGGTATCGCTTTCCCACGAGCTGCTGAGCCAGTTGCTTGGCCTGCCGCGATGCGAGCGCGCTATGAACCATGAAAATAATGATTCCTGTACGAACAATCCGTCCTGCACTCCCGCCAGTCACAATCATTCCCTTTCACGTCGGTTGTACGCCTAAGTGTCCCCATACGGGGAATACTCCGGGTTAGCATATCGTATGCCGTAGGCCAAGGAGATATGCGTTCAACATCAGCGGACGTGTAGCTGCACTGATTGACAAAATATGATGATCGTCATATTATCTCCAGGAGCAAAGGTAAAGCAATGGGCGAGAAAAAAGCGCAAACACATGGCCGGATCTTGAGCGCAGCCAATCGTTTATTTCGGGAGCGCGGCAGCAACGGCGCGGGAGTGGATGCCGTTATGAAGGAGGTCGGCCTTACACATGGCGGCTTTTACGCTCACTTCGCGTCTAAACAAGTATTGCTGGCAGAAAGTCTGGCTTATTCAATCCAGCAAGTACGCGAGCGATTGCTGGTGGGCTTAGACGATCTGCACGGCGTTGAATGGATGCAACACGTTGTCCGCCGCTATCTCAGCCGCACGCACCGGGATGATGTTGAGGATGGATGCATCATGCCCGCGCTGATCTCCGAGCTTGGCCGCGCCGATAATTTGCCGCGTCATACCTTTGAACAGCATCTTCGGTTGCTGCTTGCCGAGCTTGAAACCAAGATGCCGGCACGACCAGGCTTAACCGCCCAGGATCGCGCGCTTGCCACCACCGCCCTTTTTGTCGGCGGATTATCGCTGGCGCGAGCTGTGGAGGACCGTGAGCTGTCCGACCAAATTTTACGCGCGTGTCGGCAGCTGGCCATTCCAGAAGAAGAAGTGTCGAACCCTGGTCGTCCCGCAGCACAGCAGGCTAATCATGAAACAAGCAATTAGAACAAACATCATGCGCTGGGCATTCAACCTTTTTCCTGCCTATCTCGGGACCGGCGCACGCGTTGTGTATCTTGCCCCAGATTGGCAGCAGGTAACGGTAAAGCTGCCGCTCAGCTGGCGGACGCGTAACCCCTTCGGCACGCTGTTTGGCGGAAGCATGTATGCCGCCGTAGATCCGGTGTATGTTGTCATGCTCACACGACTACTGGGCCGGAGCTACATCGTATGGGACAAAGCTGCATCTATTCGCTTCAAGTGGCCTGGACGCAGCGCGCTGTATGCCAAGTTTTCGTTGCCGGATGCCGAAATTGCACTGATCAAACGTGAGCTAGCTGTTCATACCGCAATTAACCGCGTTTACAACGTAACGCTGACCGACAAAAACGGCGTAATCCATGCCACGATTGAGAAGACACTATACATTGCTACGCGAGGAGCAGTCCGCAACACGAGTGACGTGGCAGCACAGCCGGTAACATCATAAAGGAGCGTCCATGCAAGCGGCAGTATTCAGTGATGTGGATGGAACTCTGGTCGACGGGAGTTTGCCACGCATGGTTTTATCCATTGGTCGAGAGCTTGGTATGTATTCGCGGCTGCAAGTAGCTGAGCTGGTAGCGCTGACCATTGGCGCGAAGCTGTTAAATGGTGCGCCACAGCGATACGCTCAGCGCCGAGTTTACGCCCGATCAGCCGGAGGCTATCGTGAGACAGACGTTGAGCGGCTGATCGAACAGCTGGTACCAACCGCGCTTCAACGACTGAAGGCACCGGTCATAGGACAGCTGCGCGAACACCAGGAGGCCGGTCGTCCGCTCATCTTGCTGAGCGCCGGTTTCCATGAAGCAATTGCACACTTTGGGCTGGCGTTGGGTGGCCGGGGCGAAGGCACGCGAATGCAGCGCCGGGATGGACGCTATCTAACAGCGCTTGACGGGCCGGTTTGTCATGGGCAGGGCAAAGCAGCTCGCGCGCAAGCGATTATGGCTGAGATGGGCTACGATCCGGCTGCTTCCTACGCATATGGCGATACCGCGAGCGATATTCCATTTTTAGAGTTATTCGGCCATCCATGCGCCGTCGATCCCGACGCAAAGCTAGCACTTGCAGCTCGTGAACGTGGCTGGCCGATTTTGCGCACGCGTACACCCTCAGCCTGAACAATCTCCAACGGGTCGGCAACAACGGTCGGCCCGTTGGGACAAAACTACAAACGTCGGAGCAGCTTGCCGCCCATTTGTGGCTGTGCGCTGCCATCGAGCAATGGTAGCAGCACCACCTCGCCGCCAAGCTCATGCACCACCGCCGCTTCCGGCAGATCTTCGACGCGGTAATCGCCGCCTTTGACATGTACATCAGGTCGAATCAGCCGAATGATCGCCTCAGGCGTCGGTTCATCGAACGCAATCACATGATCAACCAGCTCCAGCGCGGCCAGCACCGCCAAACGCTCGTCCTCCGGTAGTCGGGGCGCGTAGTCACGCCGCGCTAACACGCCCTGATCGCTGTTAACGCCAACGACCAGCACATCCCCGAGTTGCTTGGCAGCGCGTAAAAACGCGATATGCCCGCTGCTTAAGCCGTCAAAAATACCGTTGGTGAACACAATGCGCTTGCCCGCTCGACGATAACCCGCCAATGTAGCAGTTAGCTCCGCGCCGCCTTCACCGAGCAGGCCAGAGTGGGTCAAGCGCTGCAACAGTTCCCGCGCGCTCACCGTTGCGGTACCAGGCTTGCCAACCACAACCGCCGCCGCTTCTGCCGCCAGCTCCACCGCTGCTCGTACTGGCGCGCCACTGGCAAGGCCAAGCGCGAGCGTTGCTGTAAATGTGTCACCAGCGCCGGATACATGGGGATTTGGCACTGGACGCGGCGCGACACGATACGTTGGCTGACCTGTTTCAAACAACAGCGAACCTTTGGGACCAAGCGTAACTAACGCCCATTGTGAGCCGATATTGCCAATCAGCTGCCGCCCCAGCTCTTCCAATTCCTCGCCGCTCAGCCGCTCAACATCGCGCACGCTCCAGCCGGCCGCTCGCTGTGCTTCCAGATGATTGGGCGTAATAACGCTGGCAGTCATACCACGATACAACGGCAAATTTTTTGAGTCGACCAAAACCAACCGTTCGTGCGCTTCTTTCAAGCGGCCAATCTCAGCGATCACGCGCTCGCTCAAAATACCATAGCAATAGTCGGCAATAATCACGGCATTGCAGCCGGCAAAGCCTTCCCGCAGCCGTTCGATCAGCGCATCCTCGATTTCTGGCGAAAGCGCTTGACGTTCGCCTTCGTCAAATCGTACAACATAATGGTTATCGGCGACAATTCGCAGCTTGGTAATCGTAGCGCGGCTGTTGTCAGTCAGGAGCCAATCGTCGATACCTCGGGCAACAAGCTCTTCGCGCAGCGCAGCACCTGCTTCATCATTACCGACCACAGACAAGCAGTACGCCTTGCCCCCAAGCGCCGCCACATTTGCCGCCGCGTTGGTCGCGCCGCCCGGATAGCGCTGCTTGGACACAGCGGTAACGACGGGCACTGGTCCTTCGGGACTGATCCGCTCGGCATGGCCGTTGTAATAGCAATCAAGCATTGCCTCGCCAACCACCAGAATGCGCTGCTGCCTCCAGCGCGCGACGATTTCGGCCAGGTCGGTTCTCACACATCACCTCGATCTTCACAATCTACTTGATCCATAGCTTATGCCATCGAAGTGTACGACAAGACCGCTTGATCGTACAACTCGGCCCGACTCACATCTGCTTCAACTGTGGTCGCTGATCGTGTAATCGATGACGACGAATAATATTTGTTCCTCGATCTTCGCGTTGCGGCAGAGGAATGCGTTTGGCTTGATGCTCCGCCGATGGATGATGGAGCCGCAAAAAGTGCCCGTGCTGCTGCAGCTGTTGATGAACTTCTGCCAGACTCGGAACATTGTCGCCGTTGTACTCAAAGTGACAGGTAGCCGCTTCGTCACACCAATCCATAAAGAACGGCATTGCCCGCATAGCGTGTTTGTGCGCCCCTGTTTTCTGGAACGTACGCGCAACCTCAAGGTCTTGCCATACCGTAATCGTCCAGTATGTCCGATTAGCATCGGCAGTAACCTTCCCGCGCAAAAATCCCTCTGCGCGTGCCGACTGACGAACACTCATCAGCGTGTGGTAGAAAAACGGAATTTGGCCGCGTAGTGAGCCGGAGTTAAGCCGAAAGCGTGTTACGGAAACTGTGACCATTCGCGCACC
>JASKZZ010000226.1 GCA_030147335.1 Herpetosiphonaceae bacterium
CCCTCAACCAGCATCCAGTCTGGCCAGCCACTCACTAGCTGATCATGGTCGTCGTATAACAGCCATGTATCGTAGCGACCATCGCGCCGCTGAAAGTCCGGCTCGACGCGATAGATCTCGCTCACGATGTCATCGACAGCCAGCCATTCATCAAACGGCAGCGTCGATAATAGCTGGATCAGACCTCGCCGTGTCGCACTCCGATTCAAGGTGTATGGCGTTCCACCTTTCCAGCGAAGGTCACAAAGGACAACCAACTCATCCAGCGCGCTACCACACCACGCGTCCAAAAGCAACCTCGTTCGCTTTGACCGAGAGGCTTGGAGCCATTCAAGCGCTTGTGGTGTAGGGCGTAGCTCGCCTTCGTCACGGCTAGCCCCTGCGCGTCGTAGCAGCGACGCATCGACTGCGATTGTGCGGACTATTGCCACGAGTGGCCAGTCGCTTTCACGTCGAATGGGCCGCAGATCGCGACTGCCTGGTAGCTCACGCGCCACTTTAACCATGCTTGCCTTATTGAGCGAGCCATCGTTAAGCACCGTCAGCTCTCCACGATATGCTAGCGAAAGAAGCGTAACAACAACATCCTCGGCTGCAAGGATCGCCCTGCTATGTCGGTGACCAGCGGTTATTTGTGGTTGCACTGCAAGTCGTCGATCACGGGCTGGAACATCCGGCAGGAGCGTGAGCAGGTCTTGCGGCACACGATAAATTGCGCCACGCTGGTCGTGGGTGCGAAACAACAAGCCCAAGCTATACAACTTCTCGGTTGGCGAGGCTGGCCCATTCAATGCTTCCAGGTATGCGCGTGGGTGGGCAAAGCCCTGTGGCTCACGCACCACGCCATATTCCCGCTGCATCACGGCGACGGGTATGCTGCCGCCATCTTGCAGAACACGAGTAAGCGCCGCGCGTTCCATATCGGAAAGGCGGTTCCATACCGCTTGCACGCGTGACCGATCAAGCATCACCGTGGCTAGTGCAGACGGCTCCGAGCTAGGCGCTTCCCATAGCTGCGCCATGACCCTACAATCAACCGGTGAAAGAAATTCCAGCAGCCGGTACAGTTCTGTTTTAGCTAGCATTGATCGCGGCATATGCCGTTCCTTGTGGCCTGCTGCGGACGTGAATGAGGCGCGTGTTCAATGTCGAAAGCATACCCGATTCCCCAAGACAACACAAAGCGCTGATTTGTCATCGTCATTGACCGACATGCGCAGCCGATGGTAAGATTGCGCGGCTTTTGTTGCCTGGAAGTGCTGCAAGCTTGACTGTTTCTCGGTGGTTGAGGTGGCGATGCTTTGGCTTGGCGTGCTAATTGGTTAGGTCGTAGAAATGCTAGTCGTCCATTGGAGTGTTCTGTGCGTCGGTCTTGACTTCGTCATCGTCGGACGAAGATTGCTGACCAGCCAATAAAGCAATGCGTCGGGCAAGCCCGAACGTGACGCCAAATGCGATTGAACTAGTTACAACGACGCACAACAGCGCTAAGATCAGTCGTGTCGATAACAGTGGATCGATGGGAGTTGTTTGTGAAAGAAAGATCGCAACTACTTGCATAACGCTATTGTATCACCCTCGGTAAAGGTTGCGCATCGATTAGTTGCTGCAAACCTTGGACGTTGCCCAAAGAGTGAGCACTGTATGTTGAACACTGACCATCTTCAAACCTTTTTGGCCGTTGCCGAGACTGGCAGCTTTACCGCAGCTGCTACTCGGCTCGGCTTTACGCAGCCGGCAGTAAGTCAGCATATCAAGTTGCTTGAAGGTCATGTCGGCGAGGTTCGGCTGTTTCGCCGCGTCGGCAAGACAATGAAGCTAACACACGCCGGTGAGGAGCTGCTGGTTCATGCTCGAGAGGTTGTTGGTCTGGCGCAGCGTGCCGAGCAGCATATGCTTGGTCTGCGAGGACACGTCACTGGCCGAGTTGGGATTGGCTGCGCGCCTAGTGGTGGTGAGCGCATGGTGCCTGCGCTGCTAGCAGCATATCACCTCAAACACCCCGGCGTGCAATTTGCGGTCGATGTGGGGTTATCCGAGCAGCTTTTTTCTTGGCTCGGCAATGGCCAGGTCCAGGCAGTGGTTGTTGACGAACATCCACGTCGGCGTGCTTACGATGTGTTGGAGTTGGGAACCGAGCAGATTACCTGTCTGGCTGCGCGTGGTCATCCCCTCATACGCCGCGAAATCGTTACACTCCAGGAGCTGAGTGGTTGTCCTTTGATTTTCCCACAGCGTGGCATGGCCTTACGTCGAACGTTGGAGGAGGC
Organism: Herpetosiphonaceae bacterium; assembly: GCA_030147335.1. Taxonomy (GTDB): domain Bacteria; phylum Chloroflexota; class Chloroflexia; order Chloroflexales; family Kallotenuaceae; genus LB3-1. The sequence goes on from JASKZZ010000226.1 coordinate 2,271, forward strand.
GTTTCGGCGTCAAGGCGTGTCGCTAGGTGAGCTTCAGGTTGTGCTGGAAACCGATAGCGCAACTGTGGCGAAACAAGCAGTGGTTGATGGACTGGGGATTGCATTTGTGCCGTCGAGCCGGGCGCAAAAAACACGTGAGCTAGGCGTCGTTCCGCTGACCGGACAGCTGCTAGAGCTAGCATGGTTCCTGGTGCGTCAACGTAGTGTTACAGCTAATCGTGCCGTGGATGAGCTGTGGGATTTCGCGGATAGCGCCGCCGGTCGTAAACTTCTGCTTCGGCTTGGGCTGCAAGCCCCTAGTATTTCCCAGGCGTCATGACGACTATTCGTGAAGCTTTGCTCCAGGCGACGCTTGAGCTAAACCCCATGTCGCCGTCTGCACGATTGGACGCAGAAGTGTTGCTGGGCTATACGCTCAAGCTAGACCGCGCCGCGCTGCTGGCCGAAAGCTTGCAGGAGCTGTCGGCAGACGAGATTACCCTGTTCCGCGCTGCCATCGCGCGCCGCGTTGCCTTGGAGCCGGTTGCTTACATTACCGGACACAAAGAATTCTATGGGCTAGATTTTCTGGTTGATCGGCGTGTGCTGGTGCCTCGTCCTGAAACCGAGCTACTGGTCGAGCTTGCCCTGAGTTGGTGTAGACGCCAAGCGTCAACATCGCTGTCAATTGCTGATATTGGTACCGGCAGCGGTTGTATCGCAGTTAGTCTCGCGGTACAGCTGCCAAAAGCGCAGGTGTTTGCGATCGACTTGTCACTTGATGCGCTGGAAGTAGCGCGCCTTAATGTTACAAGACATAATGTTGCACATCAGGTAACATTGCTCAAAGGCGCAGGCTGTGCTGTACTGCCACAGCCCGTGCATTTACTCGTTTCTAATCCACCATACACGGTACTCGCTGAAGTTGACGAAAATGTGCATCGCTGGGAGCCGCATCTCGCGCTTGATGGAGGCGCCGCTGAGGGCTTTGCGATCCCCACTCAGCTTCTAACTGAGATGCCAGCTTACTTACAACCAGGAGGAGCGGTGCTGATGGAGATCGGGGCATGGCAAGGTGAGCAGGCGGTCAATGTAGCACAAACAGCATTTCCTGGCGCGCGTGTTACATTACATCAAGACTTGGCAGGCCTTGATCGTGTTGTGATGATCGAAACCCAAACCCCTGCGAATCGCTGATCCGCAGGGGTTTGGGTTTTGCAAGGATGAGGAAATTTATTACTTACGAATGCCGACTTCCATTACATAATAGTCGTAAAATTGTCCCGGATCGTTCTGGCGATAGGTGTGCCCAAGACCAATTTCGGTTACTTTGCTGTGGAGCAGCACACGACGATGGCTAGCGCTGTTCATCCAGGCGGTGACAACTTCTTCGGGAGTGACAAAACCGGCAGCCAAGTTTTCACCATAATGTCGCCAACGATAGCCGCAGCGTGTCAAGCGATGACCGGGGTTCGAGCCGTCAGGACCTGTATGATTAATCGCGCCTTGCGCTGCCTGAACTTCGCTGTAGCGCTGCGCGCAGGTCATCAATATAGGATGAACACTGAGTGGTCGCAGTCCGGCCTTGCGTCGTTGATTATTTACAAGCTCGACAATTCGCTGCATTTGCGCGTTAACTGCCACTTTGGAAGCTCCGCTCTTAGCTGAGGCCATAGCGGACGACGCGGGAGTGACAAAACCCATCAACGCAAACAAGAAAGCAAGCAAAAAAGCATAACGGCGCATAGTAATTTCCCTAGTGTGCTACAAAGTACAGCTGTGATGTACAGGGTTTAGTTTGATGGCCCACCTAGGGGCAAAGGTATGGTACGTCTTCAACGGTTCGTTTGCTATGCTGCATCGGTAATACTTTTCAACCTAACAGGGACCAGACCAGTAGTAGGGCTAGAGAACTACATACTGGTTCATGAACTACATTTGGAGGAAACATGTATGCGCTATCGTTTGCTGGCGCTTGACCTGGACGGGACGATCATCGGACGTGATCTGGCTATTCCTCGCGGTACTGTGGAAGCTATTGGCGCATTTCAAGCACAGGGAGGTCGTGTCACAATCGCGACAGGCCGTACCGTGCGAACAACTGCTCCGTTCGCCGATATGCTGGGAGTTGATGGGCCACTTATTTGTTATCAGGGCGCGTTGATCCAAGATCACCAGAGTGGCGAAGTATTTTTTCACGATCCGGTACCGCCCCAATTGGCAAGTGAGGCGGTTCGCGTGCTGCTGGATGACCATGTGTACGTTCATGCCTATATCAACGATGAGCTGTATGTGCCATGGATCGGAGATGAGGTTGATCTGTACCAAACGTTTTCGCCGCTCAAGCTTAAAGTGCATGCTGTCGATGATCTTGCAGCACTTGTTGCCGAGCGTCCACCGACCAAGCTGCTCTTTATTGCTGATGAAGACAAGGTTGGGCTGCGACTTATGGGGCTGCAGGCGCACTTCACCGACCGTCTGCATGTCGTTCGCTCACACGCGCATTTCGGCGAGCTAACCGCCATGGGCTGTACGAAGGGCCGCGCGCTTGCGCAGCTTGCATCGTCGCTTAACATCCCACAATCTGAGGTTGCAGCGATTGGAGATCATCAGAACGACGTGGAAATGGTGGCGTGGGCCGGTCTCGGCCTTGCGGTACGTACTGGACATCCCGAGCTACTGCAACGCGCACAAGCCTTGATCGATGGACCCGAGCATGCTGGCCTCGCGGCTGCCATACAACAGTACCTCTTATGACCATCTTGACGACGATCCCTAGCTTGATCTAAACTTCACATAGACGTGTCGGAAACCGATTTCTGACTGGATACCTGGCGGGAACATTGGATTGTTTCCATTTTCAATCCAGCTACACAACCGCTTAATTGACGAAATAACGTAGTGCAAGGAGGCAGTTCGATGGCAACGTATGCCGCCGCAATCGATCAAGGAACAACCAGTACGCGCTGCATGATCTTTGATCACGGCGGCAACATCGTCTGCTTCGATCAAAAAGAGCACGAACAAATCTATCCTAAGCCCGGTTGGGTTGAACACGATCCGGACGAAATCTGGCAGCGAACGCAAGAAGTCGTCCAGGGCGCGCTGCAAAAAGGTGGGATTGCTGTATCCGAAATTGTGGCGGTTGGCATTACCAATCAGCGCGAAACAGCGGTTGTATGGGATCGGACTACCGGTCGGCCACTGTATAACGCCATCGTCTGGCAAGACACCCGCACCGACCACCTGTGTAATCAGCTTGCGCGTGATGGTGGTCAAGATCGTTTTCGACTTCAAACCGGGTTACCCCTGGCAACATACTTTTCAGGCCCGAAAATTCGTTGGATTCTTGACAACGTGGCCGGTGCACGTGAAGCGGCAGAGCGTGGTGATGCGATTTTTGGCAACATGGACACGTTTTTGATCTGGCACCTCACCGGTGGTACGCACGGCGGCGTGCATGTCACCGATGTAACCAACGCTTCACGCACGCTGCTGATGAACCTCCAAACGCTTGACTGGGACGCCGACATCTTGCGTGTTCTCGACATCCC
>JASKZZ010000238.1 GCA_030147335.1 Herpetosiphonaceae bacterium
CGTAACCTCGCCGCCGCGTGGGCTATACTTAACCGCGTTTTGGAGCAGATTGCGTAGCACTTGTCCAAGCTGCAGCACATCTACTTCCAGCATCACCGGCGCTTCGGGCAGCGTGAGTAAAATCTGATGAGCATGCAGCCCAACGCGTAGTTCATTGACCACGCGCTGCACAACGTCAACCACATCAACGGTTTCGCGTTCGATTGTTAGCTGGCCGTTTTGTATGCGTGAAAGGTCGAGCAGCGCCGTAATCAGCATATTGAGCCGACGCCCTTGATCGGCAATTGCTTTGAGCGAATTTTGATTACGTTCGTTAAGCATCTGATCGCGCATCATCCGACGATGAAGCAGCTCAGTGTAGCCGAGGATCGCAGTAACCGGCGTTTTTAGCTCGTGCGACGCAATTGACAAGAAAACATCGCGCACATTGACTGCTGCTTCCAACTCACGCTTACGCACGATCATGTCACGAGCCAACGCAGAAACATCTTGAGTCCGACTGGCTAGGGCTTGTTGAAGAATGTCGCGCGTACGCTTCATCATAATCAGGTTCGCGACGCGCGCACGCAGTTCCTCGACCGAAAAAGGCTTGACCAAATAATCCTGCGCACCGTTGCGGAGCAAACCGATCCGCAGCTCGTCGTTCGCACGTGCACTCAACAGCATAATCGGAATAGCATTCAATTCGACGTGGCCGCGTGCGACACGGACAAATTCGTCGCCGCTCATTTCCGGCATCATGATATCGCTGATAATAAGATCCGGCTGTAAAGCAAGCGCCTGTTCTAACCCTTGTCTACCGTTTACAGCCGTTGCAACTTGGTAGTCCAACGTCAAGCTAGCGACGATGAACATACTCATATCAGGATTGTCTTCGATAACCAGGACCAGCGCGCGTGCTGCCTCATCATCGACTAGCTCAACGGGAACAACTGGCACAGGCCGGTCGCGGTGTGTAGCTTCGGGCCGCATCTGCGGTTGAAAACGTACGGATTGAACGTCGACATCGTCCGGGGCTACGAGCGGCAGCTCAACAACAAAACGAGCACCGCCGAGTGGAGCGTCCTTGACCACAATCATTCCGCCATGCAGCTCAACAAATTCTTTGGCGATCGCTAGCCCTAGCCCAGTTCCGACCACATAACTACTTATCGAATCGTCCCCCTGACGATATGGCTCAAAAATGACCTCCCGCAGCTCAGGCCGCACTCCCGGTCCCGTATCATCAACAATGATCGTCGCATGTGTTTCGGTAGCATCGACGGCCAACCGCACTGTGCCATCATTCGGGGTAAACTTGAACGCATTGGCCAGCAGATTTAAGCAGACACGCTCCACTTTTTCGCCATCTAGTTGCGCTGGAACCGTGGTCGGCACTTCAACAACGAAGTCAATGCTTCGCTCCTGCGCTGCATCACCAAAATATGCAGCGCTTTGGCGTACAAGCTCCGACAGATCAGTGTTGCTATACACCACATCCATTTTGCCTGCATCGAACTTGGCAACGTCGAGCAAATCGTTGACATGCTTGAGCAAGGAATCGGCGTTACGCTTGATGAGTTCAAGCGACTGGACTTGCTGCTCGGTCAAGCCACCCTCGGTTAGCAGTCGCTCAGTGGGGCCAAGGATCAATGTAAGCGGCGTGCGCAGCTCATGGCTGACAGTGGCAAAGAACTGTGTTTTCACACGGTCCAACTCTGCTGTTTTTTGATACAACTCTGACAGCTCCACATTCGCGGATTCCAACCGCTGCTTGCGCTGGTTGGATAGCTTCGCCTCCGAGATCATCACCAAGGTTCGCGGCAGGAATGGCGGCAGTGCAACAGCGGTGGCCACCGATGCTATGGCAGTCATGAGCTTTAACGATCCTGAAAGCCAATACATCGGATTCCACAGCGTCCACACATCCATGAAGTGGGTACTGCCGCAGGCGATAATGAACGCGCCAAACGCTAAGAATACTCGGTGGAAAGGAATGTCACGGCGTGCCCGATGGACCAAATAGGCTAGCAGAAACGAGATCGCAACATAGGACAAGCCGATCAGCGTGTCGGACACAACATATAACCAAACCAGGCCCGGCTCCCAGAGCAAGCAATAACCATGCGGAGTAAAGCCATTACGCGCAAAGATCATCCATAGTATCTGCGGCTGGAAGAATAACAAGGCGGTAACGCTACCGATACCTGCTATAACAAGCACGCCATAGCCGACGATAAAGGAACGGAGTCCTTTGAGCATACGTCTACTCCTACCAGATTATGCCTTGAGCCTGATAACCCACATTAAAAAAAACAGCTAATGAACAAACAACATGTGAGTCATAGGTGGTTGTTGGTCAATGTACCACAAGTGCATATGATACACAGATTCTCCTTGGTTTTGGCTACACCATGGACATATAGCTATCTGAACGATATCAATATCAATAAATGGAGAACAAATGTCGCTGGGGGAATACACATCTTACATTGCAGTACATCTTTGACTGGACAGGATACGTACTCTTTAATATATAGCTTCTACATATATGCCGACTACGGCAAGGGGATTATTGTGAGCAACGTTTCTCAACAAAACACCGAAATTGCAACGCTTGGCGGCGGCTGTTTCTGGTGTATCGACGCCGTGTTTGCCGATCTCAAGGGAGTGACGCAGGTCGAGTCGGGGTATACCGGCGGTCATGTCGTCAACCCAACCTACCGTCAAGTATGTGGCGGACAGACTGGCCATGCAGAGGTTGTCAACGTTACATTCGATCCGGATCAGATTTCGTTCAAAGAAATCCTGCAAGTATTTTTTACAATCCACGACCCAACGACGTTGAACCGGCAAGGCGCGGATGTTGGAACGCAGTATCGTTCAGCAATTTTTTACCACTCGCCCGAGCAGAAGGCAACCGCCGACCAGGCTATTCAAGAGCTTAACGCCGCGCAGCTGTGGAACGCGCCGATTGTAACCGAGGTTTCGCCGATGGACGTGTTTTATCGGGCCGAGGACTACCACCAGGAGTATTTCAAGAATAACCCGTATCAGCCGTACTGCCAGGTTGTAGTTGCGCCGAAAGTAGCTAAGTTCCGCAAACAGTACACAGACCGGTTGAAGCAATCGGTCTAACCGTAGTATCACTCCTTAACTGAACCGATTGGGAGCGGATCGCATGCCATTATTTGGCACGTGGCCGCTCCTGTTTTTCTGTTTACTCCGCAGCTATTATCGGCGCTGATTGATAAAATCCACCACAATGCGAGCCAATTCAGGGCCTGCGTCCTCTTGCACAAAATGGCCCCCGCCACGAATTATTGTATGCGGCTGGTGCTTTGCACCCGGTACACGCCGTTGAAACAGCCGGTCGCCTCCTCGAGTAATTGGATCCCCGTCGCTAAAAGCTGTAAGAAACGGCTTGTCCCAACGCCTCAGCACCTCCCATGCTCTGCGATTGTCAATCGCACCCGGATCGTTTCTTTTCAACGGCACAAGCATCGGGAAGGCACGCGCCGCAGCCTTATAGGATTCGTCGGGAAACGGAGCGTCGTATGCGGCACGGACAGTGGGTGACAAGCCCTGCCGACAGCCAAAGCTCACAATTCTCCCGACCGGTAGTCGCGGCACCAGGCGAGCAAACTGCTGCCACAGCTTGAACGCAAGCGGCGCTTTACCCTTGCCCGTCGGCAGCGCGCCATTTGCGACAACAACGCGACTGAAACGCTTCGGACGTTCTGCAACCAGGCGTAGCCCAATCAACGAACCCCAATCCTGACAGACCAGCGTGATATTGGTAAGCCGGTTTGTATCCAGCCACTGCGTCATCCAGGCTACATGACCAGCATAACTATAATCATTTCGTCGCGTGAGCTTATCCGAACGACCGAAGCCGACAAGATCGGGAGCGATAGCACGGTACCCGGCATTGGCAATGATCGGGATCATGTGGCGATACAAATATGACCATGTCGGCTCACCATGCATCATCAACACCGGAGCAGCTCGACGTGGCCCAGCCTCGACGTGATGCACGCGCAGCCCATCAATCATTGTGTACCGTGGCTCGAACGGATAATCCGGCAGATTGGCAAAGCGATGATCGGGCGTGCGCAAAACTGCGGAACGCGCTCGAAGTGTAGGATTCATTCGTTGCTCCTCAGACCTGTTATGCAATTGGCAGTTGAGGATAATCGGCTCGAGCGCGAACGATTTGATGTAATGCCTGCATTACCGCCAGCGTTATATGATCGTGCCACTGACGCGCAACGACTTGCACGCCTACCGGTAAGCCCGCGCTGCCAAACTCAACCGAACGCGCCGCACGATCTACGAGATCGAATGATGCAATACGCCCGATCTCCTCGTTTGGACGTACACGTGTTATCGGGACGGCTCC
>JASKZZ010000243.1 GCA_030147335.1 Herpetosiphonaceae bacterium
ACGGCTGGAGCAGGTCATGGTTAATTTGCTGAGCAACGCGGTGAAGTATAGCCCAGCAGGAGGACCTGTCCAGGTGCAGGTAAAACGAACAATGGAAAATGCCCTGGTGGAGATCACAGATCACGGTCTTGGTATTCCTACGGATGCGCTGCCCCATGTGTTCGCGCCATTTTATCGTGCGAGCAATGGGGAAAAAAGGGCACCTGGCTTTGGGCTCGGATTGCATGTGGTGCAGGAAATCGTGCTACAACATGGTGGGCGGGTCGAGGTTGAGAGCGCGGAAGGACAGGGAAGTATGTTTCGGGTTGTGCTGCCACTCCTGGTGCCGCAGGGATAATGTGGAGGAGTTTAGCGTGATAACCCACCGTATGCTAGCTCATCCATGCTTCTCAATGGCTGGCGGGTGTACCTATTCGACCACGAAACAACACACCGTGTACGCCCCCGTCCAGCCTCGTATTGAATACATTACTGGTGCATCGAATAGCTCCCCCTGCCTCGCGCGAACGATTCCTACGGTTTGTATTGTTGTAATAGAGATTATCGGTATTTATACCAAAATAGCATTCGGCCCCACATCAACACTCCCATATGTCAGTCACGTCCAGCACAACCCTGACCCCAGCTAGAGAAATGCCCCGAATGCCCTTCCATGCTCACGGGTGGGGCCGAAAATCGGGGCGAACTCCAAACCGGATCGTAGTCGAATGCTTCGAAGGTCAGCAGTAATGGCTGTTAGTTAAGTACCGACTTTCATAATGCCCTTGCAGCCGCACCGAAGGTCAACAGAAGAAGGAGCCGCAGTAAGCCGGGGGACTGGGGCTTTCCCGGCTTTGCTGTGACAGTGCGAGCATACACCTCATTTTCAAGCGCGCGACATGTCGTCAAGGGAGGAGATCTGCACTCCATCACCTCGCGTCCGAACGATGGTCAGCAGCAGAACACTCGTTACCAGCACCACAGAAAGCACCGCCGGAATCAGAACAAGCGCGATGCCGACCTTAGCGACCGCCACGCCCCCAAGTGCCCATACCACTACCAGCCCAAGCGGTAGGTTCCGCAGATACACGACTTGCCACACACCAATTGCTGCTGCACTACAGATCAGCACCACTGCCCATAGTTCGGCAGTTAGTGGCGTGCCGTCCCAGCCCACCACGTATTGCAGCACTTGCACCGTATTGACAATGGTCGCTATCGTGATCCAGCCAAAATTAATATTGAATGGCACGTAGGCCAACCAATAATCACGTCCCCGTGGCGTGTTGCGGCCAAGTCCCGTTCCCACGCTTACCATCAGCAATGCACCGAACAAGACGAGCATCAGCAGCCACGCAGCAACAAACTGAAGATTGCTAAATGCCACGGACCACAGGCCACCGGCTACGCCATTTAGTGCCGCCCACCAGCCAATACGCCGATAAACTGGATTTTCGCGTTGTGACGGCAGTGCTTGATGCACGGCGAACACGAGCGTCCAAGCAAAAATAATGCTCCAAATCGCGAATGTCCCGTCTGCGGGAGTAATTAGCGTATTTGTGCGGTCCGAAATCTGGCCAATGTCGGAGTCACCCAAGCGACCGCCACGAAATGCCGTGCTGTTAACAATAATTCCGCCGACGATGCCCACGAATGTTCCGAATTGCCGTACACGATCTTTCATTGTCATCCTCCAATAGAATACAAGTTAACGACGTTACTTGTTAACGACCATCAGCTGTTCTGGCCGTTGTGCCGGCATTTGCCCATGTAGGTATGTGTCCATCCTGCTCGCTTTGCTGGATGCAAGCGCTTCATCCACGACCAACACAACCTTTCCGCGCGCACGTTGGGTAGCGCTGTACCGCTGTGCCGCAGCCGCTTCTGTTAGCGGATAGGTGGTATCAATCAACGGTCGAATCTGACCTGCATCGATCCATTCACGAAGCACCGAGAGATCGACAGCATTTGGTTGCACCATTACCGATTTCAAACGTCGACCACCGCGAAAGGCGGCTAACCACGAGGGCGACAAAGTCTCGCTCAATGGATTGACCGTGATAAATGTACCGTCACGCTGCAGGGCGGGGAGCATACTGCGAAACCTAAGCGCGTTAACGGCGTCGAAGATAACGTCATAGCGTTCCGTATCCGCGGTCAAGTCGTGGCGTGTGTAATCAATCACCTCATCTGCACCTAAGCTCTGCACAAGCTCGCAATTACGTGCGCTGGATGCAGCGGTAACGTGAGCGCCTAAGGCCTTGGCGATTTGCACGGCGAACGACCCCACGCCACCTGATGCGCCGTAAATCAGTACAGATTGGCCAGGTTGAACATGAGCTTTATCACGCAGCGCTTGCAGGGCAGTTAGCGCGGTGAGTGGCACGCTTGCTGCTTCTGCAAACGACAAGACTTTTGGCATGGCCGCAACCACATCCTCGGAAACAGCCGCAAATGGAGCGTAGCCACCGCCAGCGGTTGTTGGCAGCATGGCATAGACAGCATCACCTGGGCGGAATTTTGTCACAGCAGCGCCGACTGCTTCGACCCGTCCTGCTACTTCGGAGCCGCACACAAACGGCAGACGCAGCCGAAGGGCAAAGCGAAATTGTCCACTGCGGAAGCGCCAATCGGCAGGATTAACACCAGCCGCAGCCACGCGAATAAGCACGGTATTAGGTTCAACCAATGGTTGTGGCACGGTTAGAAGTTCCAACACATTTTCCGATCCGTACTTCCGAAAACCAATCGCCTGCATGGTCGTTTCCATAGATGTGTTCTCCTTCGTGTACGATATCCAGTCCAGGAACAGTTACATAGTTTTGTTTGTGTTACGGTGTTTTAAGCATCGAGCGACGAAAACCAAACCTATGACGCAGAAGATACCCGCAATGAATAATGCCCAACACAAGCAGCAGCGGGAACGTTGGAAGAACACACGCCGCCTTGATCCATTTGAAGGTTAAGCCGACATAGATTGCGAGTGTTGTCGTAAGACTGCTCGTGCTGTGGATTGCAGCGACGTACCCCAGATTTTCAAACCAGTCGAAGACGCCAACGCCCACTGGAATCAACACAACATAGCTATTCAAGATCCGGTTATACAGGCGGTTTGGATTGCTGCGCAGCAAGTACACCCACATCAGCGCAACACTTGAAAAGGTAAGCGGCGGCATGATGTTGTCCAGAATGAAGAATGACCAATACAGCGTTTTCGCCTCCTGTGAGTAGGTTGCGATTTGCTCACGTATCTTGGCGGGGGTGATGATGGAGTCGGGACTCAAGCTGTTTTGTAGATCGAGTAATGGGTAGCCGGTCAATTGGCGGAACTGCGTGTCAAAGGCGCCTAGCGTAATGACCCAATAAACATTGAGACTAATCAAGGCTAGGAGCAGAAAGCCGGGATGAATACGAGTACCCAACAGAACGACAAGGGCATGTAGCTGTTTCATATAATATCCTTTACTAACTAAAAATAGTTAGTTTTTACAGACAAAAAAATTTAGCGTGGACGAGCACCATCTAGCAATAGGTCAATCACTCCACTCATCATCTGCTCCTCCGTCATACCGGTACGTACTTCTAAGCCGCGTATCCCTTCGATGCCAACAAAAAACGTTCCCGGCAACATGCTTGCTCCCTCCGCTGAGATTTCGCCGCGCTGTACAGCCGAACCAACTGTATTAAGCAATGGTTCAAGCAACGATTGGTAGGCCAACCAGCTAAGGCGATCGGCTTCCTCCCGAGCAATTGCCGGCATGTCCGAATGCTCCATACGCTGTAAATTGGTTGGTGGCTGGGACAACATCCATCGGCCAACGGCGTGCAGTTGTGCGTGAATGTTCGACGGGGCTTGGGCAATTGCTTCTGCAATTCCAGCACGATGACGAGCTAAACTACGTTCGGTAACAGCAATAAATAGCTCCTCCTTTCCGCCAGGCGCATGGTTATACAACGAGGCCGGTTTCATCTTCAACTCATTGGCAATATCACGCAGCGTGACTGCTTTATAGCCACGTTCGCTAAACAAGCGTTCGGCTATCTGCAATACCCGTTCGCGAGCAAGACTGGTGTGTTCATCGTGTATCATCAACTAACTAACTTTCGTTAGTAGACAATTTACAACAAAAACACATCCATGTCAACCCCCCAACGAACGAAATGATCGTCAGTAGTTGAGCAGTTCGTTGTAACCCGGTGTCAAGTAGCTGCGTCTTGATGCACTGTCCCAGCATCAAAGGACTGCCGCAGTATCCCAATTCGTGTTTGCCGCGCATCACGCCGTTGTTGTCCATATAGCTCACGTTCGTATTCCACGCATGTCCCAATACGCAGCATCCGTCACTCCACAACCGTCAACGTACCCACCATCCCGGCTTCCTTGTGACCGTTAATCGTGCAGACGATTGTGTAGCGACCTGCTTTTTCTGGCGTAAAGACCAGTTCGCCATGCTGGCCGGGCATTGCGGCAATATGAACATCAGGCAGTACGGAACTGTGCTCATGAGAGCCTTCCGGGTGAGGGACATCCGTGTCCATCTGCACGTTTACGTCGTAGGCCAGGAGATCGAACACGGCCCAATCATGTTCGATTGCTCCGTCGTTGACGTAAACAATGGTGATTGGTTGCCCAACCTTAGCGGCAACGTCACGTGGCATAAAGCCATATTCGGTCGCATGCACCTCCACCTGTGTGGGAACTCGTTCGTCACTTACCAAAGGGGCTGAACCACAGGCGAGGAGCGTGAGCATCGCGACTATCAGCACGATAGGTGTGCAGCAATAGCGTCGTTGCACCATGCCAATATCCTTTCTCAGTATGTCAAAGCACGCAGGAACGATAGATGGTCCGTTGCTCTATGACTGCTAGTGCCGCGCAAAGAGTAGACGGCACGAACACGAGTGTATCCCACATAGGACTGACTAAGGTAAAGTTCTGAATACGGTGCGTAGTGTTGTGACAACCGAGGAGGGAACGGGTCTCGGCGTATGCACATAGAAAGCATATTGCTGCTATCACAGAGGCATGCATGAAAACCTCTCGCGGCGCACCGATCCATTCGTGAAACATCATGCGTTTGGTTACCTCGGGAGCACCAATAAGTGTACACCTGCGTTGTGTGTTCTCGGTCTGGTTAGATTTGTTCTCGCTCGTGGCGCAGTTTGGTTGTGATGTTAACACGCAGTGAACTTATTTGTTCACGGTTCAATTGAGCAACTCGCGCTACACTAAAGCTCAGTTACATAAGAGGATCGAACGACACATGCCATGGAATTGCATATTTTGATCGTTGACGCCGATTGTGGTATGACCCACATCACCAAGCTTATGTCCACCAAATCATTCCACAAGCGATTGTCATGTACAAACACACGCCACTAGATGTTCTGATCTTCGATATGTGATACGTCATCCAAGGGGTCCTTATGTCAATGATGATCCGCACCTATATCAAAACTGCCATGAGCTATGTACTGCTCGGTACCATCATGAGCACCTTGTGGTTGATCCAGCTCGCGTGGCCGATTCATCCACTTCTCGCCTTCCTCCAGCC
>JASKZZ010000251.1 GCA_030147335.1 Herpetosiphonaceae bacterium
GATATGCGCACCGATAAGCAGACCCCAGTGTGAGACCAATGGAACGACAGCTACGTTGCGAAACAGCGCGGTTTCCTGAAGACGTGGAAAGGCAAAAATAAGGAACGTACCCCAAGCAGCGAAATAGCGCCACAAGGCAAAGCCGATCACCAAGGCCGTAACAACATTCAGCCCAAGCTGTATATTCCGGCCATAGTTGGAGCTAAGCGCATCCGGGCCAAGAGCAGCAACGGACGGCTTTGTAACCTCGGGCGTTGGCTGCGCAGGAGTTGGTACCGCTACCCGAGCCGACGCGCCACCAATGCTGGGCATCGTCATGGCCGCCGAGCTACCCAACGTGGCAGCAGTAGCAACCTGCTGGAACACTGGCTGTTCTACGCGTGCTCGGCTTCGGGTAAATACCCCGATAGGATTTAGCAGCGGACCAAACAGCAGCGAGCCACGGCCCTCGGCCATATCAACATTGACCTTTTCGCCAAGCTTCTTTCGCCGCGTGATCTCATTCATTATTTCACGCAACAAGCCCTCGCCGTCTTTCAACGATGAACTAAGCAGAAACCCTCGCCCAAAACTGAAGCGATACAAAAAGCTATACACGCGATGCCAGGACGTGAGATCCTTTGCATCTGTCTGGACAAGCACAAAAAAGCGCTTGCTATCACTTGTATCAGTGACGCGGATAGCGCGCAAAGCTTCCCAATGAACAGGCACCCAGTCCTCACCGAAACCGACCAGCAGACCACGCGAACTGTAGCGAATAGTCGGAAACATGTTACGCACAATGAGTGAGACAAGCAGAGCCAGCAGCAGTACCACAAGTGGCGACATCAAACTTTGCAGTGAAGGATCGCTAGGCCCTGTGCGCTCCATCCATGCAATCATGTCCCCCAGCCGAGGCACGCGATTAACAAGAAAGCGCTCCATCGGCCAACGCTCCCAAAGCAGCAATAGCATTGTTTGCGCAACCCTGAAGGCGCTCCAGCCTACGATCAAGCCAGATACCAGCTCAATTGGCCATGTAATACGACGAGGATAACGATATACCTGTTCGTTGTGCATTTGGGACTCCGATCCAACGCGATACGACCGAAAAACAACAGCTAGTGTTAGTAATCACCGCTTTGTTCGCAGTTATCGCTCCTTAGATGACAAAAGACTATAAAGCATTTACTCAGCGGTCCAAGGTGTTTCCTCAACCCCCGCATCACCGACAAGGAGCTGCTGCACACGTAGTTCAGCAGCATCAAGGAGATGCTTGCAACGTGCCGATAAGTCAACACCTTCTTCGTAAAGTGCTACTGACTCAGCGAGCGGCAACTCTCCTGTTTCGAGACGCGCAACAACCTGTTGAAGACGCGCAACAAGCGCCTCGTAACTCTGCGCAGCATGTTTTGACGAAGCTTTTGGTTGAGGCACGATACACTCCTGAATCTTGATCGACTGAAGGTCGAACGTCTATAGCTCTTCGGTCCCGAGTGAAAAGCGGGGAGGACTATCAGTATTTGGGCGTTCAGCACTTGCGCGAGCAGGTAACACACCATCACGAAGCTCAAGCAGCAGCGGTTCATTGTCTTCAACGCTTGTCGGACTTAACACAACCGTGCCGTCTGAGCGTCGAACAATTGCATAACCACGCGCAAGTGTAGCTCGTGGGTTAAGCATTTCCACCTGCTGCGTCAATCCCTGGAGACGCAGCTGACTCACCGTAAAACCTGCCTTTGCACTTTGTGCGAGGCGTGCTTCAATTTGAGCAACTAACTGCCGATTATGCTCCAGCCGCGCTTTTGGAGACACGCGCTGTAGATGTTGGTGGGTTTGTTCAAGCTCTTCGCTGGCTGAGTTAATCCGCTGCATCATCGCCGCGTGCAACGTCATACTAAGCGCATCGAGCTGGCTATGCAGTTCGTCGATGTTCGGCGTGGCATACGCCGCCGCAACCGAAGGTGTGGGCGCGCGGAGATCCGCCACATAATCGACAACCGTTGTATCCGTCTCGTGGCCAACGCCGGTAATTACCGGAACTGGACTCGCAAAGATAGCGCGCACAACAACTTCATCATTGAAGGCCCATAAATCCTCAATCGAGCCACCGCCGCGCGCCACAATAATCACATCCAGATCAACGCCATACAGATTGTATAACGCCTCAACAATGCTTTCTGGCGCTTGCTCGCCTTGCACCAGCGCAGGAGCTAGCACAACTTCGCACAGCGGCCAACGCTCGCCAAGTACGGACAACATATCGCGTAGGGCAGCACCGGTTGGCGATGTTACAAGGCCAATGCGTCGTGGCAGTGCCGGAATTGGGCGCTTACGTGCAACATCGAACAGCCCTTCGGCTTCCAAACGCTGCTTGAGCGCTTCGACCTGCGCGTGCAGAATACCAATTCCTGCCGGTCGAATCAGATCAACGTATAGCTGAAGCTTGCCGCTGGCGGGGTAGAACGAGATATGACCATGCACCAGCACCTGTTCGCCGTTTGATGGCAAACGAGGCTGCTTGAGCGCTTGCTGTCGCCA
>JASKZZ010000258.1 GCA_030147335.1 Herpetosiphonaceae bacterium
CGTCAGCAACTACGACAGCATCCTAATCCGCGCAGCCGTAACGCCGACAATCTTTCGTTCAACGAGCAAATACGACGCGTGTATTTACCACCGTATCCAGCTCATAGTGCTACCCCCGATCTCCATGGTCAACTTGCGCGACAGCTTGAGTCTCAGCGGAAAGGCCGACGATAAGTTCGTTCAATTACTTAATTCTCTTGTATAGATATAGGCGTGATGCGGCTAAACCGCATCACGCCTTTTGGATCAGCAAGATCCGTTATACTGAACACAGCAAAAAAGGAGGAAAGCTATGTCCAATAGTGTGTCTGCGCTACCTCATTGGGATATGACCGTAATATTCCCTAGCCTCGAGTCACCAGAGTTCTCAGCAGGCTTTGAGTCGGTCACGCGGAACATCACCGAGCTAGCGCAGCTGTTCGACCAGCATCAGATTGGCACGAACGCGTCTACTGATATTGATGCCGCGCTGATCGATACGTTTGAACGGGTGACCGAGCGCTACAACGCCGTTCTTGACGAGAGCCGGACGCTCAGCGCATATATTTCCAGCTTTGTTACCACAGATTCCCGCAACGACGCCGCGCAAGCCAGGCTCAGCGAGCTACAGCAGCATACCATGCGCCTTTCGCAGCTCGGCACGCGTTACACAGCATGGATCGGAACGCTGGACGTGGACAAGCTAACGGCTCAGTCGACAATGGCGCAGGAACACGCGTTTACGCTGCATCGTGCCAAGCGACAAGCACAACACCTGATGTCGCCTGCTGAAGAGTCACTGGCCGCCGAGCTAAATTTGAGCGGTGGTACAGCATGGGCCAAGCTCCACGGCAACGTCACGTCCCAGCTGACCGTCGAGGTGCAGCGTGATGGCCAAGTCGAAGAATTGCCGATGAGCGTTGTGCGCAACCTCGCATACGAAGTCGACCGTGACGTACGGCGCAGCGGCTACGAGGCAGAGCTTGCAGGATGGCAGCGCGTTGCAGTACCACTTGCCGCAGCACTCAACAGCGTCAAAGGCGAAGTCAATACACTGGCCCAGCGTCGTGGTTGGGAATCGCCGCTCGACACAACATTGTTTATCAACAACATCGACCGTCAAACTCTTGACGCGATGCTTACCGCTGCGCGTGAATCATTTCCCGATTTTCGCCGCTATCTACGAGCCAAAGCTCGCGCAATCGGCGTTCCTGCGCTCGCCTGGTACGATTTGTTCGCACCGGTTGGCACGGGCAACAAAGTTTGGGAGTTTGATGACGCGTCACAGTTTATTGTCGAACAGTTCGGCACGTATTCTAGTCGCCTTAGCGAGTTTGCCGCGCGAGCCTTTAACGAGCGCTGGGTCGATGCCGAGCCTCGTCCGGGCAAGCGCGACGGCGCGTTTTGCATGTCGGTTCGCAAAGACGAGTCACG
This sequence comes from Herpetosiphonaceae bacterium, assembly GCA_030147335.1. Taxonomy (GTDB): domain Bacteria; phylum Chloroflexota; class Chloroflexia; order Chloroflexales; family Kallotenuaceae; genus LB3-1. The sequence goes on from JASKZZ010000258.1 coordinate 1,414, forward strand.
CGTATTCTCCAACTACAAGCCGGCATTTGGCGGCTTGAGCACGCTGGCACACGAGCTTGGCCACGCGTATCACAATCTTAACCTTGCCGAGCGTACCATGCTGCAACGGTCAACGCCGATGACCCTGGCCGAGACCGCAAGCATTTTCTGCGAAACGATTGTGCGGCAGGCCGCGCTTGCAAACGTTGATACGCAGGAGCAAATCGCAATTTTGGAAGCGTCGCTGCAAGGCTCGTGCCAGGTCGTTGTTGACATTACCAGCAGGTTCTTGTTTGAGCAGCGTGTGTTCGAGACCCGTCGCCAGCGTGAGCTTTCGGTTGATGAACTCAACACATTGATGCTTGAAGCGCAGCGTGAAACATATGGCGACGGCCTGGATCAGTCATTACTGCATCCGTACATGTGGGCAATGAAGCCGCATTATTACAGCACGGGCCTGTCGTTCTACAACTATCCCTACATGTTTGGATTGTTGTTTGGCCTGGGGCTTTATGCGCGTTACCAGCAAGATCCCGAGGCGTTCAAAGCAGGGTATGACGAGCTGCTTGCTTCAACTGGTTTGGCCGACGCCGCGACCCTGGCACAGCGTTTTAATATTGATATTCGAGCGACCGATTTTTGGCAATCCAGCCTCGACATCATTCGGGCAGATATTGACCGATTTGAGCAATTAATCGTGCCCGGTACGCAATGGGGTGGAGCGTAGAACGCAACAACGATTCATACAGGCAAAGCAGAATTCGACGACAGGAGTTGAGGTATCGGCGTTGATTAACGAGGGCATGGTTGTAGTTATCATCTATACATGATCGCTCGACCATGTCCCCAACATGCGCTCAACTACCTCGGATGATGAAACAATCGGGAGCAGGATTGTGAATGTTGAACCATGCCCCGGCTCGCTTTCAACATAAATTAGCCCATTATGCTGTGTAATAATGCCATAAACCATTGCGAGACCAAGTCCAGTTCCTTTGCCAAAATCTTTGGTGGTGAAGAACGGCTCGAAAATATGCTGAGCCGTTTCATGGTCCATTCCTGTCCCGGTATCGGCCACAACCAGTTGTGCATACTCGTCCGGTTGTAATCCAACGTGCTTGGCACAAAAAGCTTCGTCAAGCGTGACATTGGATGTTGTAATTAATAATTGACCACCATCCGGCATAGCGTCGCGCGCGTTAATGCACAGGTTCAGCAGCACCTGTTCAATTTGCAGCGGATCAACATACACAGTTGCGAGATCGGGCGCGGGAAGAAACGTGAGCGTAATATGCCGCCCAATCGCGCGTCCGATAAAATGCTCAACTTCACGTACAACATCGTTGAGCACCACAAGCTCCGGTTCCAACACTTGCCGACGTGAAAACGCAAGTAACTGTTTGGTTAGAGCAGCGCCACGCAGTGCCTGCTTTCTGATATTTTGCAAATCATCGCGCACTGACTCAGTCTGATCCATCTCAAGCAGCGCGAGGTCGGCAGTTCCAATAATTCCGGTCATCAGATTATTGAAATCATGGGCGATACCGCCCGCGAGCAGGCCAATGCTTTCCATCCGTTGGACCTGCTGCAATTGCTGCTCCAGCCTCGCACGCTCCGTAATATCACGAAATACCACAACTACGCCGATGATCTGCCCGTTTTGGTCAAGGGTTGGAGCGCCACTAGCGGTGATAATCCGCGATGTCCCGTCGCGATGCAAGAGATTTGAAGGTCGAATGTTTTGCATCATTTGGCCACTTAGCAGCACCCGCTCAACAAGGTTATTGATCGAAGTGTTGGTTTGCACAGGAGCGTCCGGCATCGGCAGTACCACATCGACCGACATACCAAGCGCCTCTGCTTGGGTCCATCCAGTCAATATCTCAGCAGCTTTGTTAAGCAGAGTGACTCGTCCTGACCTATCAGTTGTGATAACACCCTCACCAATTGATCGTAGTGTTACTGCGAGTCGCTCTTTTTCGGCGGCGAGTGCTAACTCGGCATGCAAGCGCTCCGTTACGTCTGCCGCGACCACAAGCGCGGCCGCGTAGCCATCAAACTCGATTGGATGCCGAACGCTATCAACCCAGAACACCGTACCATCCCGCCTACGATGTTGGGACCTTCCGACGTGTCGATTGTGTACCGCCGACTGCTCAATCGTTGGCTCACTGCTGCCGGATGCGTCCTCAACAAGGATATCGCCGATCGACATTGTGGCGAACTCGTCGCGGGTGTAGCCGTACCGAGCTATGGCCGTATCATTAACCTCCAAAAAACGCAGCGTTTGTTGGTCGTAGACCCACATTGCTTCCGGGCTGTCAGCAAACAACCGGCGATACCGAGTCTCGCTCTGGCGCAGCGCGTCTTCAATTCGTTTGCGTCGGGATATATCACTAATAACTGAAATACAATAATCCGGTTTACCATCACTTGTTCGTACGATCGACACAGTTAAGCTAATCCATAAAAGTGTCGCGTCTGCCCGAACGTACCGCAGCTCCTCGGTATATGTGCTAATTTTGCCCGCCAGCAGCAACTTGAATTGCTCCTGATCATGGCGAAGGTCGTCGGGATAGGTAACATCACGGAAACTACAGCGCAGCAAGTCTTCGCG
>JASKZZ010000271.1 GCA_030147335.1 Herpetosiphonaceae bacterium
TGCCCTACCAGCCACTAACACGCGGGAGCGACATGGGCCATGTGGATGTGACCGGTCGCTGGCAACCGATTTCACGGCGGCATCGTGACGTGGAAAAGCTGCGAGACGCCCTCAACAATCGGCTTGCAGCTACGAATGAGCCGCAGCCAAAGCTGGTCGATGAGCTGACCGATGTGTTTCTGTGCGCGTATCATAGCTTGTCGCCCGAATACTTACTGTCCGGTGCTCCTCAACAGCGATCCGAGCACGAGCTACGACCACTTGTTGGAGCAGTGCTTCAGCAACACTTCCAGCGACAGGCCCAGCGTACCGTTGACGAGACGCGCGCCGATACCGAAGGACTAATTGCACAGTTGTTGGAGTTAGTACAGGGCGAGAGCGTCCACGAACATGAGCTAACGCTGGTCGTTCGGGCGATGGTGAACGACCAAGCAACAGGGAACGGCTATGCTGCACAGCGCTTCCCTATCTGGACCGATCCATTAGCATCGGAGCTAACCCTTGCTTCCGTGCTTGACGTGCCAGGTTGTAGTGAGGCGCGTTGGTTGTCGGCGCCAATTGGCTTGCTCGATCTGCCTGCCACAGCCTCGCAGCAGCCATGCATCCTGGATCTTGCAAATCGTGACGGCAATGTGCTGATATTAGGCTCGGCAGGCGCAGGCAAAACTAACTTGGTAAGAACCCTAATTCTCGCCTTAACAGCAACCCATAGTCCGGCTGATCTATGGCTATATATCGTTGATCCGAGTGGGGCGGGCTGTGGCCTTGTGTTGCCGCAAAACACCGGCGCCGAGCGTCCAAGGCTGCCGCATATTGCCGATGCATGTAGTCCACATCAATCAATCAAGGTCGAGCGCTTGCTGATTGAGCTGCACGATCAAGTTCGCCAACGAATGGCGCTGATTCAGCAACATGGCGTTGATAGCCTGACACAACTTCGAGAATGTGCTGTTCCAACCGATGCATCTGCGCTGCCACCGGCGATTGTGGTCGTGATTGACAACATTGCCGAGCTTAACGCAGCACAGCCGGAAGCCGTCGAGACGCTCAAAACACTGGTTCGTGATGCGCGTAAGTGCGGCATCAACTTTGTGGTAACTGGTTATAGCTGGCGAGAGGTATCGGCGATCCAGAGCAGCTTTGAAACACGTATTGCGCTGCGGCTCAATGACGCAGCCGACTCAGACGCGGCTATCGGTAAGTCTTATGCCGCCCGTATCGCCGTCGATCAGCCTGGTCGAGCCTTTTTGCGCACCAGCGAGCGACCAATCGAGCTACAGGTTGCGCTGCCGATTTTGCAGATGGCCCAGTCACGCGAGACAAGCAGCGTCAACTCAAGCACTGTGCTGTTCGGCGATGCTACGCAGGGTCTTGAGTCGGCCCTGCGGCTACTATCCAATAAGTATCTGGATGTTGCGACAGGACTGCCGCAGCCGCTGCGCTCACTGTCAACTCGTGTTGAACTGGCTGAGTTATTAAGTCAGATGCCGGCAGTATGTGAGGGGTTGGTTATGCCAGTCGCCGTCGACAGCATGACGCTTCAGCCAATGCTGCTCGACTTCGCGCTCAAGACTCCTCAGCTTTTGATTGCCGGTGGACCCCGGAGTGGCAAGTCGCAGCTTCTGCGTACTATCATTACCGGATTATCCACACGTTACACTCCCGACGACGTGCAGTTTGTGCTGGTGGATTTTCGTCGTCGCGTACTCCAGCCGTTTACCGAGCTGCCACACGTCCGATCAACAACCATCACGCCGCCGCCTACTGCTGGTGTGGCGACGGAGCCACGAGTTACTAGGCTGATCACAAATGAGATGGAGGTGCGGGCACTTGTAACAGACCTGGCAGCCGAAATGAATCGCCGTAGTATGAATAATGTCGCACACCCACGTATTGTGCTCGTAATCAGCAATTGGGACCTGCTGCAAGATACGTACACCTTGTGGAAGCCATTAGCCCCATTTGTTCTGCAGGGTCGCGATCTTGGCCTACACCTCGTCGTCACTGGGTCGGAATACACAAGTATCGCCAGCACCGATATGCTCAAGATGGCGCGATTGGAACGATGCGCGATCTACCTGGGACAGCCTGCGGAAAACAGTACCGTGCCGACAACCCTTGGCATGAAGTTGCCTCGTCAAGCCGCGCAAACCGAGATTCCGCCCGGACGTGGTTACTTCTCACTCGGCGGCCAAATGCATCTTGTACAATTCGCGTTCGTCTCGCAAGAGATTACTTCGATTAGTTCTGTCTAACCAACACTGTTTGTCAATAGCAAATTCAAGAGGACGGCTCGCATGAGCGATTTTGAGCTTTGGAATTATTTGAACACATATAGCCAGATGAGCAATGGCTGGTGGTACGCTGTTGCAGCGCTGCCTGCGACCATTATCGCGGGCTGTACCTATCTGCTGATGTTGTTTGCGCTGCGTCATGAAACCAATTTACCGAAGTTATTTTTGTGGTTGAGCGTCGCCAGCGTGCCAATCGTACTTATCCTGCCGTCGTACTACGTTAGCGTCGCGCCTCGCAGTGCTCTTAGCCGGGTTGGGTTTCCTGTTGCGGTAGATGCGCAGCATATCAGCCTCGAAACAACGCTTCAGCTTGGTCAACAGCTTGGTCAACTTGCAACGCTGGGAATTATTGGCGCATCGTTGTCGTTGGCATTAGTAGTTGTCAGCCTGCTGCTTGGAAATCATGTTCCCGCACTACCGATATTTGAGCAGGTTTCGCAGCGCTTTACCAAAGCTGTAACACGCGCATTCGGCAACCGGAAAACGGGACAGCCATTGGTCGCCTCGCCGCATGGATTGATCAAAATCACACGCGGACAGCAGCAGGGCACGCAGTTCGGCATCAAGCATGGTGCGCTGATTGGCAAAGAGCAGGCAACAATGACGATTACCGATGAC
>JASKZZ010000327.1 GCA_030147335.1 Herpetosiphonaceae bacterium
TTGAGATCAACCAGTTCAACTTCGTCCACTAATCTTGACCAGAATACCGGTGCCGCCCGACTGACCTCGCGTCACACCCCAGCTCGCCTGGTAGCCAGTGTCGGCAAACGTATCGCCACTACAGCCAAGCGTTTCCCAGAGGCGACTTGTGAATTGCAGCTGTAGCTTGGAGTTGGCACCCATGCCGAGTTCGTTTATCGCTTGATATTTGCGCGCACTGAAGCCCGCGCGTGTCGTATCGACTGATGAGCGCAAAATAGAAAATGGCAGTGCAAGTACAACTTTATCTGCGCTTACGTCACGAATTTGGCTGCCGAGTTTGAATGTCAGCGTGTAGCCGCCTCGGCTTGCTTGACGAATCGCTACCAGCTCGGCGTTATATGTAATCTGTCCCCCCAGCGTCGTCGCCATACGTTCGGTAATCTGATCATTACCGCCATGCACATGATATTTTTCGTTCGAAAGATCATGTTCGACACGCAAGGTGAGAACGAATCTTGCGGTACAACCATGTAGGTGTTTGGTATCAGCAGCGAGAATGAAGTTATGCCAGTTTTCAAAGAAATACCAACTGAGGTCACGGGACACGTTCCCGTCAAGATCTGGACAAACGACATCGAGTCTTCAGCCGAACAGCAGTTGACAGCACTGGGCAGCTGTCCTTTTGTCTATCATCACGTTGCCGCAATGCCGGACGTTCACTTTGGTATCGGCGCGACGATCGGCAGTGTGTTTGCGACCAAAGATGTGATATTGCCAACCGCTGTCGGTGTTGACATCGGATGCGGTATGCTCGCGCAGCCCTTTGATGTGCGCGCGGTTGACTTATCACAATCGTTTCTGCGCGATCTGCATGAGCTAACCAAGCAGGAAATCCCAACCGGCTTCGGGTCGCATCCGGGGCCGCAGCGATGGGAAGGCTTCGAGGCGGGGCGCTATACCGATGTTGTCGCGCCGATTGTGCGTGACAAAGCTCCCTACCAGCTTGGCTCGCTGGGCGGCGGCAACCACTTCATCGAGCTATGCAAAGACGAAGACGGCATGGTGTGGCTGATGCTGCATAGCGGCAGTCGTGGCGTTGGCAACATGATTGCGCAGCACCACATCGAAGTGGCGCGCGAGCTAAACTACGAGATGAAGATCAAGTCCGCGCCTGACTTATGGGTGCTGCCGCTTGACACCGAGCAAGGACAAAACTACCTCAAAGACATGCTCTGGGCACAAGATTATGCGATGGAAAATCGCCAGCGGATGCTGTGGACGTTTATCGACCTGTTTGACCGACTGCTGCAAAAGAAGCTGCATATCGACCTGCAATTCGACAGGGATGCCGCGATCAATATTCACCACAACTACGCCAACCGCGAGGTGGCGTACGGCGAGGAGGTGTGGGTCCACCGCAAAGGCGCAACATTCGCGGGTAAAGGCGTGCTGGGCATCATCCCCGGCTCGATGGCGACCGGCTCGTACATTGTTCGTGGCCTTGGCAATCCCGAATCATTTCACTCATGCTCGCATGGCGCGGGGCGAGTAATGAGCCGTGGTCAGGCCGAAAAGACGATCACGTTGGAAGCATTTGCGCATAAAATGAAGGGCATTGTGGCCGAAACCAGCCGCGAATATTTGGACGAAGCGCCACAGGCCTACAAAGACCTAGATACCGTGATTCACAATCAGGCCGACCTTGTTGAGCCGGTACGTCGGTTGATGCCGCTCATGAATGTTAAGGGTGCGTCCCGTGTCAAGAAGGACCGCAGCCGCGACCGAAATGATCCGGTGCAGCGGCGCAAAGATCAGCGGCGCAAACAACGACGTGGCTGATGCCGTTATGTTGTGTTCAAGAAGCATCAACTTTCGCGCGTTACAAACCAAAGCCTATGTACAATAAACAGATGAAACGAATAACACTCTTTGTTTTGATCGCGCTGTTGATGCTCGCCGCATGTGCTCAGGAGCCGCAGTCAAGCCAACCAACTACGGTAGCTGCTGTTGAAACAACAATAGCCAGTGCCAGTGCAACAACAAGTACTGCCAGTCTACCAGCTAGCGCAGCGGCCACACCAACAACCGAGGCTTCGACTCCTACGCCAGAAGTAGCAACCCCGACCATCGAGCCAACGCTCACGCCAACGACTGCGCCAACCGCGACTGCCGAGCCGACTGCCGAGCCGACTGCTACGGCTGCTCCGCCGACGCCAACCGCCGATGCGTTCGCGCAGTACGCGCCGCTGACCATCGAGGGCATGCGCGCACGGGCGTATGGCGAAGGTGAGATCGAAATTGTGCGGACCATGGAAGATTTGCCGTCCTTCACCCGCTATTTATTCGCATACCAGGGCGATGGCCTACGTTTGACCGGTATGCTCAACCGGCCTAAGGGCAACGGTCCGTTCCCAGTCGTTATTCTGGTGCATGGCTACTATCCGCTCGATGTGTACCAGACCGGCAACGGCACTAAGCTCGCCGCCGACTACCTGGCCAATCGGGGCTTCATGACGCTTTCGCCCGATCTGCGCTCCCACGCAGCATCTGACGACGCGCCCAACCTGTTCCGCGCCGGCCATGTCATCGACGTGCTCAATCTCATTCCGCTCGCTCAAAAGCTGCCAAGCGCAACTGGTGGTAAAGTTGGGCTATGGGGGCACAGCAACGGCGGCGCGATTGCGGCGAAAACAATGGTTGTCAGTGATCAGGTCGGCGCGGCGCTGATTTATGCTCCCGCGTCATCGACAATCGCCGAAGATTATCAGTTCCGCGTTGAACGTTCGGCTGCGCGTGGTGCCCGCATCGACCCAATCGAGTGGCCGGTCGGTCCCGAAGAAGGCGCTGAACTGTACCAGCGTTTGTCGCCACTGCCATATCTGGACGCTGCCAACATGCCGATCCAAATCCATTGGGGAACGGCTGACGAAGTTGTACCGCGTAAGTGGCCCGAAAACTTATACAATGGCTTGATCGCTGCCAACAAGCAGGCCGCCTGGTTTGAGTATCAGGGACAGCCGCATTCGTTCACTGGCCAGAGCAACCAGATGTATTTGCAGCGCATGGTAGAGTTTTACCGCCAACACATTAAGTAGAACGGAAAATCAAAAACCAGATCGTTATTCACTCTGGTTCTTGATTATTGGTTCTCGTTCTGGAAGCATCTATGACACAGCCCTTGCTGTCCGAACATTCCGACTTGCTCCCACATCTCCTTGATACCGCCCAACAGCAGGGAGTGTATCTGATCGCGCGACTGCAACGCGTTGAAAGCCGAGGCGTGACGGTTGTGAATGGCAAGACCGAAGGCGTTGCTGCCGGACTAGGCCAGGGCATTGGCATGCACGTTTTTGATCGTGATGGACATACGGCCTTTGCAGCCACCGATCAGCTGACCAAAGCTAACGTCGAGGTTGCACTACGCTCGGCAATCGCAGGGTTGCGGGCGGCAGCACATGCTAAGTTGCAGCGCAATCAGGCGATCTTTGAGATCGAGCAGCTTACCGCAGTTGAAATACCGTCAACACCCTACGAGCTTGATACACTTCCGCTTAACGAGGTGCAGGATCAAGTGGAAGCGATCAACCGCGAGATCATGAGTTGGAGCGATGGCAGCGCAAAAGTGCGAACATCCTTTCATATTGACCGCGAGGATTGGCGCATCGTTCGTTCCGACGGCACCGATGTTAGCTTCAGGCTGCCCCATGGCTATTGTTCTACCTCCGTAACTGTTCAGCACGAAGGCGCCACGCATACCGGCAGCGCCTCGCTTTCACGCACAGGCTATGAGGTGCTGCGTGAGGACCGTGAGCTGCTGATGCTGCGAGCGCAAAAAGCTGCAAGTACTGCGCAAAATCTCGTCCACGC
>JASKZZ010000375.1 GCA_030147335.1 Herpetosiphonaceae bacterium
AACGCAGTGATTCAAATCGTTGAGGCAAACGACTTCCTGGCACAGCACGACGGCGTTGGCGCGTTGCTGTATTATCGTGACGACGTGCCGCAGGAGCAGTCTGTCTAAGTTTAAGAACTGAGAACCGAGAATTACGAACCAAAGGTTAAGTATGATTCTCCGTTCTTGGCACATTTTGGCACATATGTTGCTCGAACTATAGAAGAGCCGGCAGAACGTTACATTAAGAGTCAAGGAGGACGCTGATGTCAATGTCAAATATGGGTGGGTCCGGATCAAGCGGTAACTTTCCGCTCGACAATCTTACGTATGATCTTGTAACAATCTTGTATGAGAAGTCCAAGGCGCTTGAAGCGTACGACAAATACATGCAAGATGCTCAAGGTAATCAGCAAATCAGCCAGCTGATCCAGCAGATCCGCCAGCAGGACCAACAGCATATTCAGCAGATTCAGCAGCATCTTGGCCAGCTGTTGACCAGCCAAGGTGGCTTGAACAGCAAGTCAGTCGGCGGCTCGTCCATGGGCGGCTCGTCGATCTAACATATCTGATTAATAACAACCGGCTCTTACTACAAAGCAGGCGTGAAAAAACGCCTGCTTTTGCGTGTGCATTCTGCTAGACAATAATGCTACACTAATCACAACTACGGAATACTGCCTTCACTCCCGCCGTCATCGCATAATACATGCACGACTTCTATCTTCTGGACTATTCGAACTATTGTCCGATGAACAAATATGTGTGATATGCGTTAATTGAGATCATAACGAACTGAAGATAGATCGTTTAGCGACACAAGGAGGCTCTATGGAGCACCGCGTTGTGTGGGTTCATGGTATCGGTCCGCATAGCCCCGGCTATTCCGTCGAATGGCAATCAAACTTCAATCGCTATCTCAATCTCGCATCGCAGAACTACCTTGAAGTGTGCTGGGACACCGTGTTTAAAGCATCTCAGGGCGCAACACGCAGCGCAGAAGGTGGGCCGGCGATTGCACTTACGACACAAGAACAACTGGCGGCGGAGGACGTGCGTCAAGACCTCGAAACGATGCTGCAAGCGCGAGCTTCGGCGCTGCAACAAGAGTCAATGAGCGCAACGCGCGGTAGTGATGATGGTAGTGTGGTTGAGTATGACGAGTTCCGTGCGGGGCCAGGAACAACCCGAGGTTCGCTCGATTGGCTTTTCAAGCCCGACGAGTATATCGGTGATTTCGTGAAGTATCTGGTAAGCCGTAACGTGCGCAACGCAATCAAGGAAAAGGCAAAAGAAATACTGCGTCCGCTGGCCGGCTCCGATACCGCGATTTCAGTTGTAGCGCATAGCTGGGGAACCGTGGTTTCATATGATGCGCTGCTCGATCTGGAAGTTGAGGTGCCACAGCTGCGGGTAGCTAACCTGATCACCTTGGGCAGTCCATTGTGGATGGTGCGTCGTATGTTGGAGGACCGATCAGGGCGGAAACCAGGTCAGATCACAAATTGGGTCAATGTCCATGCACGTGGTGATGTGGTCGGCTCGTGGCTGCAACCCGCATTCAAAGACGACAAGGATTTTGCCGTTCCCAGCTTTGGGAGTGGCGGGGCTCACAGTAGCTATTTCGTGCCGAACAACCAGGTTGTACAACAAGATATTATCGCGAAGTATATATTGGGTTAGCGCTGAAACATAGCTCCATCCGTTCCGCGTCCATGCTTATGTATCGGCATTTTTGTGTTGAGGATGACATGCCAGAACAGATTCAAGCTGCATTAGCGCTCGCCCGGATCGAGGAGATTGTTGCCGCGCTGCAAACTCATACAGCCTTGTTTGCTCACCCGACACAGGCTCGGATCAATTCGGCTTACGCCACAATGGTTGCAGAATATCCGGTTGACGGCAGCCGTTATTTGCAGGGCTTGGTTGTTGCGCGCTTTGTTCAAGTGCTTGACGAGCTACCCGAGGTGCGCGCTGTTATCGGGGCTTTGATCGATGCCACAAAAGGTGTGGTGCGGCGCGGTGGTGCTAATGATGGTGATGCTACGCTCCTTGATCGTTTGCCACCCGCGCTTGGTGCGGCAAGCTTGCCAAGCAGAACTGCCCCGCCACTATCTTTTGCTCCACCACCGTCTCCTGCTCCATCATTTGTTGAGCGCGATGGACTAGCTGGTGGCTCGGCTGATTTCAGTGAATCACTAGCTAGGGCGGCGTCGCCAACAAGGGGCGGTGATGGAGTTCATGAGCCAGTTGAATCAACTGCTGGTGAGTCGGTAGCGCCTCCTGTATTAACGCGCTATCCTAACCTCGAATGCTCAGAGCAGGTTGTGATTAACCAACGTGCAAGCTTGTTTGTTCAATTGTTGATCAAACAGCTCAATCTAGCCACTACGGCAGTCCGAATTGTCGATACAGGCGTGGCCGATCAGTTGCCCGAGATCGAGGTTGTGGTGCGCGCGCCCGGATGCGACATTGAGGGCGGCAACACGCGTTTGCTGCAAATCGACCGAAGCGCAGACTCTGAGGAACGATTTGTTCTTGTGCCGCGACGGCTCGGCCAGGAAGAGATTCGTGTCGATTTTTATCAGCATGGACGACGAATTGGAACCGAGCGTCGGAACATGCTGGTTGTGGAACAGCTCCAAAACGTTGATGTGCTGCAGCCTCCTGTTTCCGGCCAGCTCGACCTTACAATACAGCCGGTTCTTCCACCGCCAGACCTGGAGCTATGCATTGAAGTCGATCAACACGATGGTCGCACGCTGTTGTTTGAGCTGCACTCTTCAAGCGCCAAAGTCGGTTACAACCATGCGAAGGTAGGCCGCGTAACACTCCAAGGTTCGCCGCTGGAAAAGATGCAGGCAGTGTATTCTGAAATGAGCCGGATGGCTCGTGTTACGGGTGGGACAGCCGACGAGCAGCGTTTTGCCGAGGAGCGGCTTGCATCAATCGGAAACGATCTATGGGACGAGCTTGCTCCCGATGAGCTGAAACGGCAGTATTGGCGCTTCAAATCCAATGTCAGCTCGATCTTGATTACGTCAGATGAGCCATGGGTGCCTTGGGAAGTGCTCAAGCCGTATCGCGTCACTGATGACGGCGACCGTGAGGAAGCACCTTTCATGTGCCAACAATTCGCGATAGCTCGCTGGCTATCGGGTCCCTGTGCTGCCGACGAGCTTCCTCTGGGAACGGCGCGTCCCGTTGCTCCATCTCAGGTAAACCTGGCCTCGGTACGGGAAGAGGTCATGTTTATCGAGCAGTTAAGCGTACTGCGCCAGGGTATGGTGCCGCTGGGAGCGTTTGACCAGCGGCTGCAAGTACTTGATTCATTGAAGACCGGCGGATTCTCGGTGTTGCACTTCGCCTGTCATGGCCAGTTCGATGCGACGCTGCCAAACGATTCAGCGATTACATTAAGCGACGGTCCACTGCGGCCGTCAGATATTCGCGCTTACCTCGGTAAAGGACCGCGTCCGCTTGTGTTCATCAACGCGTGCCATGGCGGACGGATGGATATGAGCTTTACCGGTCTGGGCGGCTGGGCTGATCGACTGGTCAAGGATGTGTGCGTCGGCGCGTTCGTGGG
>JASKZZ010000384.1 GCA_030147335.1 Herpetosiphonaceae bacterium
CATTTGCTGGGGATTGCTGCCCTTATACTGGAAAGCGTTGCAGCGCGTTCCAGCCCTTGAAATTTTAGCGCATCGGATGGTATGGTCGTTATTGGTAGTGCTGCTGTTGCTGGCTCTTCAACAACACTGGCGATGGCTATCCGGCATTTGGCGCGACTGGCGCGTGCTGCTGAGATTCATTTCGAGCGCACTGCTGTTGAGCGTTAATTGGTACCTCTATATCTGGGCCGTGAACAAGAACTTTGTCGTCGAAGCCAGCTTGGGATACTTCATCAACCCACTGGTTAATGTGCTGCTTGGCTTCTTATTTTTGCAGGAACGGCTGCGAATGTGGCAGGCTGTAGCAATCTTGCTTGCCTTGGGTGGCGTCCTGTTCTTGTCTGTAACCTATGGAGCGCTGCCATGGATTGCATTAACACTAGCTGGATCGTTTGGCTTGTATGGGCTGCTGCGAAAAACAGCTCGGCTCAATTCGCTGGAAGGGCTGACACTGGAAACGATCTTGTTGTTTTTGCCCGCGTTTAGCTACTTGGTGTACCGAGAAATCGGCAACCTTGGCGCGTTCGGCCACACCAACCTGAGCACCCTACTCCTCGTCTGCTCCGGCGTTGCAACCGCCGTACCGCTCCTGCTTTTCGCTTCGGGGGCGAGAATGGTATCGCTGACGACGCTTGGCATTTTGCAATACATTGCGCCAACGCTTCAATTTTTGATAGGTGTGTTGGTGTATCACGAGACGCTGACTCGTGAACGGCTCATCGGGTTTTCGTTGATCTGGCTTGCGCTGGCGGTCTACACAATGGAGGGCATTGTAACAAGCAGACGAGCACCACGCGTTGCAATGTCCGCTGGAAAGTCTTGAAAGCTTGCAAGCTGAGCGTGGCAGACTATGGATGCCGCCGACAGGAAGATCAACAACTAGCTACACCTAATTGGTTGGGTCCTCATTAGGCTTTACGGTTTTTTGGAGATGAGCTAGAGTCAGTACCCGTCCCATTTGGGCAGCCTCCAAACGCGCTAAAATCGCTCGCCGAACGCTCGGCACACGCAAAATATCCCATTCGTCGAGTGTTGCTTGCAGCTCTTGGATGGCCGTCTGCTGCGTCTGGTTTGTAGGTTGTCCAAGCAGGCGCAGCAATTGTCCAACCCATTCCTCCGCGACTCCATCGGCCAACTCTTGCTCGGTCATGATTCGCTCCTTTTCCATCATCGTCAACATACCGCTGGTATTGTACGTCTTGATTCCCGATCTGCAACAACGGTGTGCACTTCTCACAAGCTCAAAGCACGATTGCCTGTGTTGAGCATGCTGAGTTAATCTCAGTCGGGCTTCGGCGTGGGAGCAACGATCCAGTCAAAACAACATGCTACACTTGAGCTTAAGGTGATGAGAACACTGTGAGGTTGACACCGACAACATTCTCATCTGAATGTACTATGGCTTGGTATCGTCATTCCCATCGTGCCGCGCTTGATTGCGTCATTCATGAATGGCGATGTTATCAGCAGGAGTTCAAGATACCCGGTGCTCCATTTTTCCTGGGCACAGTGTTGACACTGATCGGCCTGCGCTATATGTACATTTACTCAACTACACGTGGTGACGCCGTACATTGCTTGTAGGAGCATTAGACAGGCCGTCCTCATGCTATGCCAAGGTTGTGTTCCAACGTTGAAGATAACGCATGGTATGATGCGCTGTCGCAAGACCACCAGCTCAATGTAGCCAAGGTAGTTGAAGCGAAACGGCTGGCAGGGACCTGAATTGTTGAAAACTGAGGCAAGCAAGCATATGGGCCATGACACATTACCTCGACTCGGCATTCTTGGCGGCGGACAACTTGCGCGCATGACGATTCAAGCTGCGATACCGCTTGGGGTCGATGTTGTTGTGCTGGCTGAAGCTGCAAACAGCCCAGCCGGAAGGCTAGCACAGCAGGAAATTGTCGGTGACTGGAACGACACACATGCCCTGCGCCAATTCGCTGATGCCGTGGATGTCGTCACGCTTGAAAACGAGTTTGTGGATGCGGCGGCGCTGGCGCAACTCACAGCCTGGGGGAAGGTTGTTCGGCCAGGTGCTGGTACACTGAGCGTTATTAATGACAAGCTCGTGCAAAAGCAAACACTTGCAGCACAGACTCTGCCGGTGCCCGCGTTTGCGGCGGTAGAACATCCCGAAGATCTTCGGCAGTTTGGTGCGAAGTGGGGTTGGCCGCTGATCCTTAAAGCCCGTCGCAATGGCTATGACGGCTATGGTAACGCGACACTTCGTTCTGAGGAGGATATCGACGCGGCGGTGCAGCGGCTAGGCTGGCCGCAGCGGACACTTTTGGTTGAACAAATGGTGCCGTTTGTGCGCGAATTAGCGGTGTTGGTAGCGCGCGACACCGACGGCAATATGGTTGTGTATCCGGTGGCAGAGACAGTGCAGCAGCACCATATTTGTCATCTCGTTCGCGTGCCTGCGTCGATTGACCTATCCATTGCCAACAAGGCAATAGCACTGGCCCGATCCGCCGTTGAAGCAGTGGATGGCGTTGGCATGACGGCGGTTGAAATGTTTGCGATGGCAAACGGTGACGTATTGATCAACGAGTTAGCACCGCGTCCGCATAACTCCGGGCATTTTTCGATCAACGCCTGTGTTACATCGCAGTTCGAGAATCATGTACGAGCCGTACTTGACCTACCGCTTGGCAGTCCCGCACTACGAGCAGGCAGCGCGGTCATGGTCAACCTGCTAGGCGCACGTAACGGCTCGACGCAACCACGCGGGCTGGAGCATGCGCTGACGATGACCGACGTACATGTACATCTGTATGGCAAGCAAGAAACCCGTGTCGGGCGCAAGCTAGGCCATGTGACGGCGTTAGCATCGCAAGTTGGGGAAGCCGAAGATGCCGCGCGTCGTGCAGCAGCCATGATTGAGCTGTAACACATAACAGCATTATCGAAGACCAACAGCAAAGCGCTTTAGCCGCCCGGCTGTTACGTTTTTTGCTCGTCCTTCGGCTCGGATTCTCTGTCCGGGCCTGGAACACGATCCGCAACACCTAGAATAATGGCAGTCGCAATGGCTACAATCACACCTAGCCACCAGAACCATGTTCCAATTGCTAAGCCAATCGCGCCGGTGATCCAGATCGCCGCCGCGGTTTTGATGCCATGCACATCGGTGCCGCCCTTGAAAATCACCGCGCCGCCGAGAAAACCGATGCCTGAAAAAAAGCCTTGCAGCAAGCGTCCGATTGATGTGGGATCGGTGGCCATGAGATGCTTCGCAAGCAGCATATACGTTGCGCTGCCAAGGGCAACCAGCATCATGCCGCTCACGCCGATCGCTTTATGATGCATCCGCCGCTCATACCCGATCAAGCCGCCCATCGCCGCCGCCAGCAGTAACCGTGAAATAATCAGGACAGAACTAATCGTCTCGGTTTCGTCAACCATACAGTTTCTCCACCTTGAAGCGAGATTGTTGGGGAGAACAAAGATTATCGGCACAGATAAGCGGTAGAGCGAAGCGTGTCGATATCTTGCACACTCCATGGTTGTTGGCTATGCAAAGAGCGTGCCGAGTTTTTTGCAGCTAGCGGATCACTTCAGGCGCGCCAAGAAATGTAGGAAGCGGCTGTGTAATATGCACCTGCCAGAGCGCTTTGAGCGTGGCTAGCGAGTCACGAATGGTATATGTGATTACCAGAGATTCGCGGTACGCGCCCCAGTCACGCACGCCAAAACCGACAGCTTCGACTCCTAACTTGTCGCAGGTGTACACTGCTCGCGGCAGATGAAACTGTTGGGTAACGAGAATAGCGCGCTGCACGCCAAAGATCGCTCGCGCGCGATAGCAGCTTTCGTAGGTGGAAAATCCAGCAAAATCAAGAGTTATATCTTGTGCTGGTACACCCAAGGTAACAGCATAGCCCTTCATCGCTGTCACCTCGTCATAATCGGCGCGGCTGTTGTCGCCGGTCATCAACAGCTTTTCAACCCGTCCTGCTTTGTACAGCTCAACCGCAGCTGTAACACGCTCAGCCAACATTCGTGTCAAGCGTCCATCTGGCCGTACGCCGGCCCCAAAAACAAGCGCGACACGCTCCCGTGGCACCATTTGCACCTGCGTAAAGCGTTGAGTTTGAGTGGTCGCCCGCACATAACCAATCATCACGAGCGGCAGCGCCAGCAAGCAAAAGAAGATCAGGCTAAGCGTACGCCATTGTGGAGGTCGCAAGCCGCGGAAAAACCGTGTATATCGCGGAGTTACCCAACGTTGCAGCATTGTCATCGTTTGTTTCTCATTGTTCTCAAGTATTACGAAAAGTTTGTCAAGGAGTTCTTATGTTGTACATGATCCACTAATCATTGTCCATCATTGCCTACTGATGTGTACGTAGGAACAACACAAGCTGTTTTGAGATTACGTATATGTCATACACGGTAACAAGCGCAGGCCGGACCAGTGACCGTTTCAGGCTATAATTTTTGACATGCGACGAATAATGCTTATTTTTGCGCTGCTGGTTGTGTGTATTGGAAGTGGCGCATGGTACTGGACCCAAACGAAACAGCAGGCAACACAGCCCCTGCTCTACGAACCACTTGGACAGGGCGATATCTATGTGGCGCTAGGCGACTCGCTGGCTGCCGGATTTATCGTCAATCAACCAGCCGACGCCTATGTTGCACAAATTGCGTCCGCGCTGCGGAAAACAACGCCGATACAGATGCGTAATTTCGCGGTACCGGGCGAAACAAGCGAATCATTTTTGCGAAGGCAAGTCCCCAGCGCAGTCAAATATATTCAAGAGCAACGAGCCGCCGGTAAACGCGTAAGTCCGATTACGCTTGATATTGGCGGGAATGACGCGCGCGCGGCAGAACGCGGAAGTATCGAGCAGCGCCAACAAACGATTGCAGCAATTGAAGCCAATATCGGAACAGCGCTTGACCAACTGCTCGCTGCGACCAAAGACAGGACGGGCAGTCGTACCGCCGACATTGCAATCATGACGTACTACAATCCGTTTCCGGGCGATCCGAACGACCAAACTTCACCGGCATATTGGAGTGGCAAGCTCAACGAAGCAATCACGCGAGCTGCAACAACACGCGGTGTAGCGGTAGCTGACGTTGCCGGCGCGTTTGAGGGCGGAAAAGTGTATCGCTATACATATATTGCCAGCGGCGACATCCATGCCAACTCCGACGGACACACCTTAATCGCTGAGCGTTTCCTCGCGGCACTCCGCTACGGCAACACCAACTAGCCAATGTGTCGGTAGAAATGGCGCAGACAAGCCCGCGTTCCACTACGCGGGCTTGTCTCGTTAGCTTTGATAGCTTATGACAACCATCAACTTTTTAGAAGGGTCTGTATCCGTAGGTTCCCACGAGAAACGTCACAAGCACAAGCACAAACACGCCGAGTAATAACGAACCATAGCGGCGCGCATCCTGGTCGGCAGCGCGTCGGCCACGCGCCGCCACCGCCGACAACACACCCACGGAAACAAATCCCAGTAGGTAGTGCAGCCAGAAACTCGTGATCTCTCCGGCTCGACCCATCGCGAATCCGATTGCGACAAGCGCGAGGCCAAAAACAAATTGCAGCGATGCGCTAATTAAGCTGCCACGCAACGCCCATGAAGCCCCCGAGCTGGTTGTGCGCGCAGTAGCAAGCAAGATAACCGCCGCAACAAGTGTTAAAAGCAGTGTCAAGCCGCCAAACGAATTATGCAAAATACGTGTCACGTTATACAATTGACCCATGCTACCATCCTCGATGTATCATAACTTGCCTATAAAATGAAGCAAGGAAAAGGCGCACATAACGTGCGTCTTTGTTATCATTGTAGCATACAGCACAGGCAGTCATCCAAGAAGGCCACCAAACATCTAACCAAGAAACTGGTGTACGCCCAACCGAGAGCGCAGTTGATAGGGATACAACGACTGATATGAGCACAATAGCTATCCAATTTGCTCTGATCCTGCTCCTCATGCTGGCGAATGGATTTTTTTCCGCCTCCGAAATAGCAGTTGTTTCATCGCGGCGTGGCCGATTGCAGCAACGGGCAGAAGCAGGCAGCCGAGGAGCGCAGACGGCATTAGAGCTTGCCGACGAACCGAACCGCTTTTTAGCGACTGTTCAGGTCGGTATTACGCTTATTGGTGTGGTTGCGGCGGCGTTCGGCGGGGATGTATTGGAAGAGCCGCTGGCGCGGCTACTTATCGGGTATATTGGGCCGCGCTATGCTCAGCCGGTCGCGTTCACGCTGGTTGTGATCCTTATTACGTATTTATCGCTGATTCTGGGCGAGCTTGTACCAAAACGATTGGCGCTGCAAAATGCCGAAGCGCTTGCGACCAAAGTCGCGCCGGTCATGCGCTTTATCTCGAATCTTGCAGCTCCGGTTGTATGGTTCCTTACCTTATCGACGCAGGGAGTGCTGCGACTGATTGGCCGCAGCAAGGTTGAAGAAGAGACTGTAACCGAGGAAGATGTCTTGTCACTGGTACGAGAGGGTACCGCGGAAGGCAGCCTTGAAACAACCGAGCGCGACCTGATCGAACGCGTATTTAACTTCACCGATGTTACCGCTCGTAATATCATGACGCCGCGAACCGAGATTTTGGGCGTGTCGGTCGATACGCCGCTGGATCAAATCGTCGCGCGTGTGATCGAATCGGGCTACTCGCGCATTCCCGTATATCGCGGCTCGCTGGACACGATTGAAGGCATTTTGTACGCCAAAGATGTGCTGCGCGCGACCAAAGTTGCCCAGGATACCGGACAACCACCCCAGTTGATTGAGATGATGCGTCCACCTGTGTTTGTGCTGGAACATCAAAGGATCGCTTCAGTGTTGCAGCAACTCCAGCAAAGCCGCACGCACCTTGCACTGGTGCTGGATGAGTACGGCCAAACCGATGGACTACTTACGCTGGAAGATGTACTGGAACAACTAACGGGCGATATTTCCGACGAGTATGACGAAGCGGACACTATGATTGTTCAGCGGCCCGACGGCTCCTGGCTCGTTGACGGATTGATGCCCTACGCGGATGCCGAGCAGCGAATTGGCTTGCCGTCTCGCGCTATGCTTGAACAGCTGCCATCCTTTGACACTGTTGCCGGGCTGGTGCTGGCGCTGATGGAACATATCCCAACTGCCGGTGAGACAACAAGGGTAGAGGATTGGAACATCGAGGTGATGGACATGGATGGTCTCCGGATCGACAAGTTGTTGATCTCGCGCGACGTGCCCGACGGTAGCAGCCAAACCGAGGCAGCGCTCGCACTAACTGCCGGACGACCGTTGACCGACGACCGGAAGTGACAAGTGAGCAAGCAGCTGTACCTGGCACAAAGTAAGCTGTTAAACAATGAACGGGCAGGAATAATATTCCTGCCCGTTCGTCGATTCGTTGAGTTACAATGAAGTCTACGCTTCTTCGTCCTCACCGGCGTTTTCGGTACCCGCGGTATCGGCGTTATCGCTCGACAGCTCTGGCTCGCCCATCTGCTCCTGCTCGGTGATCGCTTCTTCCTCGACCGCCATCCGCGACGCGGTAATTGTCACCAACATGTCGTCGGCTGGTGTCAAAATCGTCACGTTGCCGCTAAGGTTCAGATCGCGCACATACAACGACGTAGTGAAGTCTTGAATACCGCTAATATCGACCTCGATTGTTTGTGGAAGGTCAGCGGGGAGACCTTTGATGCTCAGTGATGTGTGGCCAAGCGATAGAACGCCCGCGCCGCGCTCGATAATCGGGTTTTCGCCAACCGTCACAACCGGCACATCCGCCGTCATTTCGGCGAGCAAGTCCACAATGCGGAAATCAACGTGAAGCACGCGCTGCGACACAGGATGTCGCTGTACCTGACGAACAAAGGCACTGCTAGCGCCGCGTGGCAGTTGCAAATCGATCAATCCGTTGCGGCCTACACGACGATACACAGCCATAAATGCGCGCTCGTCGAGTTGAAAACTCTCGCTTTGCACGCCCTTGCCGCAGATCGACGCGGGGATAGTCCCCGTTTTGCGCAGGTTCTTTACTTTTTTACCGGTAATGGTACGTGGTTCAAGCTGAAGTGATAGCTTGTCCATCAGTCTGGCCCTCCTGGAGCTACTGCTGTTGGAA
>JASKZZ010000065.1 GCA_030147335.1 Herpetosiphonaceae bacterium
GTTTCGTCGCAGCCGGCAGATGGCGCAGTGGTCGAGGTGCAAAGCGCGGCAGGCGAATGGCTTGCCCGAGGCACCTGGAGTGGCAAATCGCAAATTCGCGTCCGTTTGTGGACCTGGCAGCAGGAACAAGCGCTTGATACGCAGCTCATCTATGATCGAATTCAACGTTCAGTCACAGCCCGAGCGCCTATCGCTGCCGATCATTCGACAACTGCGTACCGTTTGATATTTTCGGAGTCCGATGGACTACCCGGCGTGATTGCCGACCGTTATGGCGATTATGTTGTGCTCCAACTTTCAACGGTTGGCGCGGCGATGCGTGCTCAGGCAATCGTGGAAGCGCTGGTTGAGGCGGTCGGGCCGCGAGGCATTTACGAGCGCTCAGATGCCGAGGTTCGCGCCAAAGAAGGGCTGGAACCCGCAGATCGTTTGTTGTGGGGCGAGGCTGCCTCTGGCTCGATTGAGATCAGCGAGCACGGGCGGCGCTATGTTGTCGATCTGGAGGGCGGCCATAAAACAGGCGCGTATCTGGATCAACGGATTAACCGGCAGCGCGTAGCGGCCTATTGTCACAATGCCGACGTTTTGTCCTGCTTTTCATACACCGGCGGCTTTGAGTTGGAAGCAGCGGCGGCGGGCGCGCAGCACATCACCGCAATCGACAGCTCCGCAGAAGCGCTAGCGGTTGCCGCAGAAAATCTACGCCGCAACAATGTTTCAACTCCGGTCGAGCATGTTGAAGGCAACGTCTTCAGCGAACTGCGTCGCCTGCGTGCCGAGAACCGCACCTTTGATGTGATCGTGCTCGACCCACCAAAGTTCGTCCACAATCGCGGCCAGATCGATCGGGCTAGCCGTGGCTACAAAGACATCAACTTACTGGCGATGCAGCTGCTCCGGCCAAATGGGACGCTGGCGACGTTTAGCTGCTCCGGCCTAGTCTCCACCGATTTGTTTCAGAAAATCGTGTTTGGCGCGGCGGTTGATGCCAAACGCGACGTACAGATCGTGGAGCGGCTGACGCAAGCGCCGGATCATCCCGTGTTGTTGACGTTTCCGGAAGCCGAGTATCTCAAGGGCTTGATTTGCCGAGTTTTCTAGCCCAACTACGCATCTTGTACCAGTCGCAGCCGTAATCAGGGGATGGTAATCGGAACAGGTAGTCGTTACTGTGGCGGCGATTGCTGCGGAAACACATCGATCTCGTCTGCCTGTTCCAATGCCAACACTTCACGGCTGCGCATCACTTCTTGCACATTGTTCACCGATACTGCGATCACTGTTTCACCGGTTTCCAATGCTGTTCCGTAGCGCCCATGTCGTTCAGACGGCAGGCCAAGATGGCCAAAATGGACAGCACGCTCACCCGCCGCCGAGCCTAGCGCCGCGCCGCCAAGTGTCGCTGCAAGTACACCAACGCCAAACAGTGGGCCAAGACCAGGGATCGAAAACATCGCAATGCCGCCGAGAAGTCCGGCTAATCCGCCAACCGTACCGCCAAACGCCACTGCTGTTCCTGTCGCCTCCGCATCACGATCAATCGCGACCGCTTCCTCCGCTGTTATCGAAGTATCGTCGTGCCGAAACAAGACCGATATCTGGTCAGAAGCAAGGCCGGTTTGTGTGAGCGCGCGTACCGCAGACTCGGCGCGTTGGCGATCACCAAAGATGGCCAGAACAAGTTGTCGCTCGTTTGGCTCAGGCACATTCATTGTTTCCATGGTTTTCTCCAAATGGTTTAGGTTTTACCTACCCATACGCCGCAAGGAATATGCCGCGCGTTGTTGTTGCTGTGCGAGCAGTGTATAATCGGCGGAGATTGGAATTGTAATGCCGCAACGCTTGATCTATACTGCCGCGTATCGCTGCGGAAAAACACAACGTCTTGCCCAGGCGGCTCATGCCGCGCTTCAAGCAAGCATCGACCTCGACCAGATCCTGGCGCTCACGGTCCATCGTCCTGCCGCCCAAGCGCTGCGTGACGCCCTGATGACTACGACGCACACGGACATCCCCACAACAACACTTCGACATCGCGCCGTTGAGATACTCAAGCAACATCCACGCGCGGCGGGATTATCGCGTGGTTGGGATGAGTCGGCGCTGCTATCGGGAAGCGATCGACGACTGCTGATGCGTCGGGCGTGGCAAGCAGCCGGTGCCAATACATCCTCCCTCTTCCAACACCATGGCGAGCAGCCGGGCGCGCTTGATTGGCTGACGCTGATGTTTGATCATTTTAGCATGTGGTGTGGTACCGCGACGACAGGACAGCTTCCGGCGCTAAAGCCAGCGGACGCGCACTTGCGTGAGCTGTGGTCTGCTTACCGCCATTACCTACAGCTCTGCCAGCAGCATGGTGTTGTCGCCTTTAACGAGGTGTATAACCGGGCGACAGATGCGTTACGCAACTCAAAGACGCGTCAACGTTGGACGCCGAGGGTGCTGCTGCTCGATGATCTTGACTTGTTCCAACCTGCCGAACTCTTGTTTGTGTCGCGTATGATTGGGCCAGAAACGGCTGTGTATGCCGCATCAGCCACGCCATTCGATGCTCATAGTCCACTCGCGCTTGAACGTCTCGCCCATACATGGTTGGCGGGACATGGAATTGCTCATGAGGATGGGGGGGCAACAGTTTCGTCGTCTCCGCCGCCCATCACCATCACCGAGTATGACTCGCCGGACGACGAAGTGCATGGATTGGCGCAGCGCATTGTTACCGCGTCATCGAATCGCCGCCTGGACGATGTTGCAATTGTTGCCTTTGACAATGAGCTTGTGCCGCTGCTCCAGCGCATTTTGCCGCGCTATGGCCTCCATGTCGAAGGAGAAGAGGCACGGGATGGTTATACGCTCGCAC